>CALCSA010000143.1 GCA_937894185.1 uncultured Clostridia bacterium
GGTACTTGGCCTCGTTGGGGAAGGTGTGGGCTTCCAGCCAGTCCAGCAGCTCCAGATCCAACCCCAGCCCCCGGAAGGCAAACTGGGGCCCGTGGCAGTGGAGATCCACAAGGCCGGGGAGGATCAGCTTCCCCCCAAAGTCGCACAGGGGAAGGTCCCCATACCGCTGGGGAAGGTGCTCAAACACCCCGGTCACCCTGCCATTCTCGCAAACCAGAAAGCCATCCTGCCGAGTATACAGGCTGTCGGGATTCTTGCTGTAGCAAATGTCGCCTTTTAATACAAAACCGGATTTCATCGCCATTCCCCCGATGGATATTCCAAGGATTTCCTCCTGCTTCCATTGTTCCCTAAGACAAAAAGGCGGCAGACCATCCCTTGCATTGATCTGCAATTTCGTCCGCCGCTCACCCTGTACAAATTATATAGTTTTTGTGCAATATCTATGCTTGGGCCTATTTAAATTATAAGTCCTCTCTCCCGGGGATGTCAAGTTTTTCCACCTGCTTTGGTGAAACCACATCATCGGCAGCCTGTTACTTTATGCACTATTCCAAATCCTTTGATGGATTTTCCTCAAAAGGTTCTTCCCACTGGCCCAGAAGGGAGCGCATCCAGTGGTGTACATCCATGCCGTAGGCCTGCTGCAGGTTCTGGGCGGTCAGCACCTGCTCCCCGGTGCCGGCTTCTACCTTCCGGCCCCTGTTCAGCAGCAGGGCGTGGGTTCCGTAGGCACGGGCCAGACTGAGATCGTGAACCACCGACAGCACCGCCCGTCCGGGGCGTTTGAGCCACCGGCCGATGAGCTCGAACACCTGCTTTTGGTAGGGCAGGTCCAGATGGTTGGTGGGCTCGTCCAGAATCAGCAGGCGGGGGTCCTGTGCCAGCACCTGTGCCAGAAAGGCCCGCTGCAGCTCTCCCCCCGACAGGGTGGTGATTTTTTGCCGGCGCAGCGGCTCCATCCCGGTGAGGTGCAGGGCCTGCGCTACCTTTTCCTCGTCCTCTTTTCCCCCGGTCATCAAGCCTTCCCCGTAGGCGTAGCGGCCCAGGCGGACGACCTCCTCCACAGTGAAGCCATAGCCCGC
>CALCSA010000144.1 GCA_937894185.1 uncultured Clostridia bacterium
GTGATGTTGTGTCTAAGTCCCGGGTCCTTTTCCTTTTCTTCTGTCAAACCGCCGCCGTTCTCCGCCGCGCATCGGCAGAGCTTGCAATATTTTTGGAACGGCATGACAATTCTATCTTATAATAAACTGTTTACCTTTAAGATTCAAGTAACAAAGGAAGGCAAAAAATGAAAACTTATATTTTTTGAATCTTTTCCCCGCAAAAAATGGCGCATTCTCGCGAATGTGAAAGGAACCCGGAGGCTGCTCCGGGTTCCGTAAAAGCACAACGGGTTACGCGGCAATGTTCAGCGCCGCAGGCTGTTGGCGGACCACTCCGCCGGGGTAAACCAGATAATACCGGTTGGTGGCGGAGACCACGTACCATCCGCCAATCTCGCTGATCCAGCGGGAGGTTGCAATCTTGTCGCTTACCTCGGGGGAGTTCATGATTCCCCGCAGCACATACCGGGGATAGGAGTAGCCGATATACTGCATATAGCTTCCGGTCAGCCGCTGGTTCTGGAATTCCCGGTAAACAGGGGTGGTGTACACCTTTTTCAGCTGGGCGCTCAGGCCATCGGCATTTTGCAGGCATTTAGGCAGCAGGGCCGCCAGATAATCCACCTTGTTGCCAAGAGGGGTTTTGACGCCGTCTTGGCTCAGCAGATGATAAAAGCCCAGCCCGGCCTGATCCCTCACCACACTGTGGGCAAAGGTTTCGGCAAAGTCCTCGTCGTAGCTGCTGGAAGCGTACAGGGAAACAAAGGTGGTGGTATTGTAGCTGCCCTTTCCGTCAAAGACATTGTAGACTGCCCCGCCGCCCAGAGCCTGCCACTCCGACGCAAGCTTCTGGGCTCCGTACCTGCTGCGGCAAAGCCATTCAAGGGCGTGGCCAAACTCGTGAGCCATGGCCAGAGGGTTGTCCCCCGAAGAATAGGTGCCGGAGCTGGAGGAGGGCAAAAAGATTTCGATCGTGCCGGTTTCCTCGTAAAAGACCCCGTGAACCTCCACGTTGGAGGGCAAGTCCAGATTCAGCCCACCTTTGTAGGTGAAGGAATAGGTCAGCTTGCGGCCTGTTTGTTCCTTGACGTAGCCCGAAACCTGTTCGACGATTCCCGGCGTTATTTTGTCCAGCACAAGGTCCAGAGTATGTAGGGTTCCTGTACCGATGGAGGCAGAGCCATCCGGGTCTGTTTCATACTTGATATGGATGTCATATTTTTTTTCAATCTCCATGATTTTGGCATCTACTGCGGAGTTGTCCGCCGCCAGTACCGGCAGGGAAAATCCCACGCACAAAAACAGTGCCAGAATCACGCTTACCATTCGTTTCACAGGCAATCTCCTTTCTTGCCAAACCAATTTTCGGGAGCTTTGGGTCCGGTGGAGCCGCTGCGTCCCTAAAATCAGTATACCAAAAGTTAAGCGTTCTGTCGCAGCTTTCTTGTCAATTTCCATACATTGTAGATTGCTATGTGGAAATACTCCAGTTTAGTCAGATATTTATTTGAATAAATTGGCCGATCCAACAAATTAAATGGCAGGCGGTTGCATTTAACTGCCCCGGAGACTATAATAAATCACAATCATTATAGCTGATACAGCCATGATTTTGGGAAGGAGGGAAGCAAAGTGAAGGGTTCTTCGTCGTTCCGTTACCGTTTTTGCTTCCTCTTTAGCTAGGCGATCCCAAAAGACATGTGCCGTGGCAACCTCCCTGTGGGAGCCGGTGAGTCCTTTGGGGTCGCCGGAACAGTCGCACGCAAAATCCGCATCCGATTTTTCGGGGGGATTTTGGGTGCTGTTGTGTTGTCATGGCTTTTTTGCGTTTTTTACCAATAACTTACAGGTGGAGGTACAAGGCAATGAGTCGATACTTCTCCCCGGAGATCGAAACCGCCGACCGGGGGCGGATGCTGACCTTACAGGGTCAAAGATTGCGGGCAACGGTGCGCCACTGTTACGACAACGTTCCCTTCTACCGGGAAAAGCTGCGCAAATTGGGGCTGGAACCCGGCGACATCAAGACGGTGGACGATCTGGTCAAGCTGCCCTTTACCTATAAACAGGATCTGCGGGACCACTACCCCTACGGCCTTTTTGCCGTTCCCAAAAACAAGGTGGTGCGAATCCACGCTTCCAGCGGAACCACCGGCAAGATGACGGTGGTGGGCTATACCCAGCGAGATTTGGACGACTGGGCCGAGGATACCGCCCGGGCCATTGTGGCGGCGGGAGGCTCCCGGGAGGACTACATCCACGTCAGCTACGGCTACGGCCTCTTTACCGGGGGACTGGGGCTTCATTACGGGGCGGAACGGCTGGGGGCCACCTCCATCCCTGTTTCCAGCGGCAACACTCGCCGCCAGATCGACGTGCTTCGGGATTTCGGCTCCAACATCCTGTGCTGCACCCCCTCCTACGCCATGTACATCGGCGAGACCATGGCGGAGCTGGGCATCTCCCCCGACTCTCTCAATCTTCGGGCCGGGATTCTGGGCGCGGAGCCTTGGTCCGACGAGATGCGAAAGGAAATTGAGGGGCTGCTGGGCATCAAGGCCTACGACATCTACGGCCTTTCCGAGATCATGGGACCGGGGGTGGCCTTTGAGTGCGAGGCCCAGTCGGGCATGCACATCAACGAGGATAAGTATATTCCCGAAATCATTGATCCCGATACCGGAGAGGTTCTGCCCGACGGCCGGCAGGGGGAGCTGGTGTTTACCTGTATCACCAAAGAGGCCCTGCCCCTGCTGCGGTACCGCACCCGGGATATTGCCGTTCTTTCCCGGGAGGAATGCTCCTGCGGGCGCACCCTCATTAAGATGAGCAAACCCATGGGCCGCACCGACGACATGCTGATCATCCGGGGAGTCAACGTCTTCCCCTCCCAGATCGAAACGGTGCTGCTGGAGCTGGGGCTTTCCCCCAACTATCTGCTGGTGGTGGATCGGGAAGGCTCTTTGGACACGCTGGAAGTGCGGGTGGAAATGACCCCCGAAATGTTCACCGACGCAGTCAAGGGTCTGGAAAAAATTGAGAAGCGCATCCGCTCGGCTCTGCTTTCCACCTTGGGACTGGCCGCCACCGTCAAACTGGTAGAGCCCAAGTCTATCGCCCGCAGCGAAGGCAAGGCCAAGCGGATTTTGGATAACCGAAAAGGATAAGGGAGGGATTGGATATGAAAATCAAGCAGCTATCAATCTTTGTAGAAAATCGGACGGGGCGTCTGGCAGAGATCACGGAGATTCTGACATCCCGGCAGGTGGATATCCGGGCTCTTTCTCTGGCGGATACCAGCGACTTTGGCATTCTGCGCCTGATTGTCAACAACCCCGACACCGCCTGCGCCGCCCTGCTGGAGGCGGGGGTGATGGTGCGGACCACCGAGGTGCTGGCCGTTTCCATGGCTGATAAGCCCGGCGGCTTTTCCCGGACGGTGGGCGTTTTGTCGGATGCGGGCGTAGGCATCGAATACCTTTACGCTTTTGTCAGCCGTACCGGCGGCGAGGCGGTCATCATCCTGCGGGCCGACGACTCCGACAAAGCCATCGAGGTGCTCAGAGGCAGCGGTATCCGCCTGCTGGACCCCCACGAGGTGTATCATCTGTAAAGGCTCCGCGCTTGTAAGAAAAAGCCCCTGCCCGGATTGAACAGGACCAGTAAAAACGGACAATAGACAAGAAGCCCCCTGATGTAGGAAAA
>CALCSA010000145.1 GCA_937894185.1 uncultured Clostridia bacterium
CTTGACCCCTTCCCCACCACGACCCGGGGGAGAAGCCCCCTCGGGACTCCCCCCTTGCGCTTAGGTACTGCATCCGGGCATAAAGAAGCCCCCGGCATGGAGAAACCGGGGGCAGTGCGTTACATTAAATTGTGTTTAGTGTAACTTACACACCAACTACTTGCTTACTTACCGATTACAGACCGGTGTTGGGGTTGTAGTTGTTGGAGGGAGCAACTTCGCCGCCGCCCATGGGGGGAGCTTCAACTTCGGGCTCGGTGGACTCGGTGGGCTCGTCGACAACTTCTTCGTCGCCGCCAAAGTCAACCTTGGCAGTGGTCAGGATATACTTGCCGGCCAGGGGCAGCTTGCTGTCTTTGGTGGTGCCCAGCAGTTTGCCTTCGGCGTCGTATACGAAGTACTCACGGTCGAGGTTCTTGAACTGAACAGAGGCGTTAGCCATGTTCACAGAGTACACGGTGTAGATGGAGTCAACTTCGGGGTTCTCAGCGATGATCTTGGAATCAGCGTCAGAAATCTCGGAGTCAACGTTGAAGTAGTACTTCTGGCCCTTGACAACAGTCTTGGTGGCGTAGACAATACCGTCTTCGTCGCCTTCGAACTGTACGTCACGAACAGTAGCGTCAGCCTTCAGAACATAGTTGCCATAGCTGTAAGCTTCGTTCTGACCTTCTTCGATCATCTCAGTCTCGTTGTTCATGGTGAAGTTGTAGCTGTGTTCCAGAACATCGCTGGTCTTGCTCTTGAAGGTCAGGGCAATTTTCAGCTCAACATCGGTATCACCGGTCTTGGCGTAGAACTGGGTGGTGCGAACGCGAACGCGGGAATCGGACTCCTGCATTACAACGTCGCGGATGGTGGAGGTGCCAGCGTTCTTCTGGTATACCTTGCGCACGTTAACGTTGCTCAGGTGGCTGGAGCGGAGCTTCAGGCCAGCGGGAACATCCACGTCGTTGCCCTTGCTGTCAACCCAGTTGAACATCTCGGAAGTAATGTTAAAGAAGTCTTCCTTGTTGATGCTGGCAGAGCCTTCACCAATCTGCTTGCTGCCAGAGGGAGCAAAGGTGCCCTTGTCAGAGAAGCTGTCGATCTTATACTTGGAATCGACATACTTGCTGCTGCCAGTGGAAGGAGTCTCGGGAGTCTCGGCGGGAGCGCCAACTTCCTTAGCAGCAACAGTAATGCCACCAGTGATAGCTTCCCAAGTAAAGCCAGCAGGCTTACTTGCATCCACCTTCTTATAAACTGCGGGCACAGCAGCGTTGGGGGCTACCTTGTACTCGCCAGCTTTGGTAAATTCAACTTCTACAGTAATTGTGCCAGCACCTGCAGTACCGAAAGCGGGGGTAGTAACTTTTGTTACTCTATAATCGGCAGCGGCGAGGGGAGTAGCAGACCAATCACCCCAAGCGTCTTTTCCAAACGCCTGCAAAGTTCCAGCAGTTACAGTTGTATCAGCGGTAAATTTGTCATCAGGGGTGGCAGTCGGTGTACCAAATGCACGATCAGTTCCAGCAGTAAAGGTAAGCGTATACTTAGCAGGTGCAGCAAACGCCACGGTAGTCATTCCAACTACCATCATGACAGCCAGTACAAGACTCAGTACTTTTTTCATGAGTTAATCCTCCTTAATTTGTGTAAGCATTTTGTTGTTCAATTGGGGGAAGCTCTCCATATTTTCCCCAACTGCACACAGTGTAACATAAAGTTTCTTAGAATGCAAGCCCTAAATTGCAATTTTTGTAACTTTTTTGTAACCTGTTTGCAGCCTTCAGTTAATAAGTGTCATCACATCTTCATATTGCTGCACCCTTTTTAAATTCTTTTTGTAAATATTCAGCCACCCTTGCCTTTTAGTAGTAACAGGCTCTTGTTTTTGGTACAAGATGTAGGGTGCATGGGGTGTTTTCGGCTTTTTGCGCCAAAAAGCGGCAGAGGGCTTGCCCCTTGCCGCCGGGTGGATGCCTTAACAAAAAATTTACAATTTTAGGGCTGCGGCAGTTTTTCCGCCGCCAGATAATATCCATACTCCAAGGGGAGAGGCTCCTTGGTGGTGCCCAGATAGTTCAGCAGCGGGTCGTACACATACATGGCAGCCTCTGCTTGCGTATTCAGCCGCACCTTACCGCTTACAAAGCCCATGCTGCAGATGCGCACCACCCCCTTGATCTGCGGGTAACGGGCCATTACCTCCCGCTCTCTGGCGGTGGGGGTGTCCTCTGCGTGGGCATACACCTCCTGAGCGATTTGCAAATCCGCTGTCAGGGTGACGCCGCAGCCAAGGTCAAACGCTACATCAGTCAGGTCGTTTAAATGTCCGCCTATGGCCTGACGTCCCTTGCCCAAGGTGACGGTGCGGTGATTGCTGTTAACCGTTGTTCTGCGGTTTTGAAGCATCCCGGCCACCACGAACTCGCCTTCGGGGATTTCGCCCCCGTTTTGAGTCAGCTTGCACTCCGCCTTGAATTCAATCGGCTCAAAGGTATAATGGGTATCGGCAAAATCGATGAGAATGCCCAGCTTATCTTCCCGGGAGGTGAGGGCGATACGGTCAAAGGCTTCTTCTCCCCAGACAAAATCCACCGATAATCCCAGATTTAAGGTCTTATTTTCTTTGGGAGTCATTGCGGGACGGTACCCGTCGCTGTTTTTCTCCCATGTAAAATACCATGTTTCCAAGGGAAGAAAGATTTCATCCCCCGGACGGATTGTGGTCATCCGCTCAAAGCTGTTGATGTTTCCACGGAGCAGCTTGCCGTTTTTCAGGTATCCGGCATCGGCAAAGGAATCATTTACTTTTTCCAGCTCTGCCGGTTCCAAGGCTGCCGCCGCCATGGGAAACAAAAGGGTGAGCACCAACACAATGGATAGGATTGCCAGCGATTTGCGCATCATTCATTCTCCTAATGCCAAAATAATACCTTATTATATATAGGGGCTATTTTTTGCGGGGCCGCAGAAGCAGTGCGCCCAGTCCGGTTAAAAGGCCCACCGCCGTCATGCCCGCCAAGGGCGGTGCTCCGGTCAGGGGGTTTTCGGTTCCCTTGTTGGCGGCGCTGATATGGCTCAAGCTGGAAGGAGCCGCCGTCACGCTGGAAGCCTCGGGGATTTCCGGCTGGGAAGAGGATGCCGGAGCCGTGGTTTTTGGAGTAATCGGGGTCATGGGCGCTCCTCCCATGGGGGGAGCCTGAAGCTGATCCCCTGTCGCCTGACTTGCGGTGGAGGTAGCAGGCGCCGAAGCGGGGGCCTCGTAATCCTCTTGATTGAGCAAATCCACATCGGAAATAACGTAGTTGTCAAGGCTTTTGGTGTAGATGGTGAGGACTGCGTCCTTGCTGATGGCAGAATCTGCCTTTACCAGTGTGTTCCCCGAAATTTTGTAGGCATAGGCCTTATACTGGCCGTCTTTGTAATAGGTTCCCCGATCCAGAGGAAGTTCCAGCTTTCCGTTGCTGGCAAAGGTGTCGTGGTCCCCGTTAAAGGTGTGGAATTCCAGATTGTTTTTAGGGTACCGGGCGGCAATTTCTTCATTTACTTGGGTGTTGTAGTCGATGACATACTTGCCCCGTGCCTTAACCCGGGCGGTATAGCGCACATCGCCCCCCATATCAAAGGTGGCCTCTCCGGTATAGTCGTATCCTGCCTCAAACTTGGTGGGGAGCTGCGCGCCGTAAACCGTGTCGTAATCAATGTATACGGTGCGGTTTTCCATGGTGCAGTAAAGCTCTACCTCTGTCTCCTGATAGGACATCCGGTTGATGACCAGCACCAGCTTGACCTCGATGTTGGCGGTTCCGGTACCGGAAAAGCTGTCGGTCAGCTGAACCTTGGCGTATGCGCCTTTGGCAAGGCCGTCGACCTTTTCTTTGCCGCCATCCACGATAGAAACGCCGGTGACATACCGGGAGCCCCGGGTG
>CALCSA010000146.1 GCA_937894185.1 uncultured Clostridia bacterium
CCTATTTATTTGTTATATTCTTATTTTTATGATAGGATATACTTTAGTATGATAAGGGAAAAGCCGGTGGAAACCGGAGCCGGAAGGGAATATCTGCTTTTTTGGGGCTTTTGTTTCCGGCTGTTCCATTTAAGGGGGAACCAGGATGCGGATTGTGGTTGTTTCTGACAGTCACAAGGATGGTAACAGACTCAATCAGGTGGTGGAGCAACGAGCCGATGCCCACCTGTTTTTGCATTTGGGGGATGGAGCGCGGGAGCTTGACGACATTGCCTGTCTCTACCCGGAAACGAAGTTCCACCTGGTTCGGGGCAACTGCGACTGGGCCTCTCAGGCCAAAAGTGAGGATTTAATTGTCTGCCGGGGCAAGCGCATCTTCTTCACTCACGGCCATTTGTACGGCGTCAAGCGCGATACCCATGATCTGTTAGGGCGGGTGCGGGAGCTTGAGGCGGATATCTGCTGCTTCGGCCATACCCACACTCCCTTTACCGCCTATCAGGAGGGAATTTACCTCCTCAATCCCGGCAGCCTCTCCCGGCCCCGGTTGGGGCTTCCCACCTACGGCGTCATCGATATCACCGATGCCGGTATCGCCATTCATCATGTAACATTGAGGTGACCTGTGTTGAAGCTTTCCGGTCTTTCCACCCAATCCATCGGCCGGGACATCCTCTGGCTGGAAGAAGTGGATTCCACCAACCACTACGCAAAAGAGAACGCCGGTGAGCTGCGCCATCACACTTTGGTGATGACGGGCCGGCAGACCACAGGCCGGGGCCGAATGGGCCGCAGCTGGAGCTTTGACGACGGCAAGAGCCTTGCCATGAGCCTTTTGCTCAAGGACTTTCCCTTGGAGCAACTGACCCGGCTGCCCCTGCTGTTTGCAGTGGGCGTGCGGCAGGGGCTTTCCCGGCTGTGCGGTCTGGAGTTTGGCATCAAGTGGAGCAACGACATCCTTTGGGAGGGCAAAAAGGTCTGCGGCATCCTCTGCGAAAGCCGCTCCGCCGCCGGGTCCTCCATTGCCGTGGGGGGAATTGGCGCAAATATCGCCCAAACCCGCAAAGAGCTGGATAACCATGACCTATTATATGCATCCTCCCTGTTTTTGGCTACAAACAAGCTGTTTTCCATGGAGGAGGTGGCCGCCGCCATCTGCAATGAACTGGAAAAAGCCTTTCGCGCACTGGAGGATCAGGGCTTTGACGCCGTCCTCTCCCAATACCGCAGCCACTGCGTCACTCTGGGTAAAAGGGTGCAGATCACTCTGGACGGACGGGAGCAGGAAGGGATGGCACTGGACATCGCCCCCGACGGCAGCCTGCTCTGCAACATTGATGGTAAAATTCGCAGCATCAACGCCGGGGAAGCCTCGGTGCGGGGGATGATGGGCTACGCCGATTAACCTGATCCGGTACCACAAATCGGGGAAAGGATTTTGGTAACTATGAAAGCGTTGCGGTTGGCAAGCCTGCTGCTTACCCTATCATTGGTGCTGGGTTCCTGCACTTCTCCCCTCCAGCAGCCGCCCCCGTCCGCTGTTTCGGCACAGGCGGCAGAGGAAAACTCCCCGACCGCGGTGTCCCCTCCCCCGGCGGAAAGTTCCGTCCCTCCACAGGCAGAATCTTCCCAGCCGGAGCCCGAAATCCCCGAGTCCCCACAGGAGGTGCCTGCTCCCTCCCAGCCGGAATCCCCGCTGACCATCGTTCCAAGCCCGCAGGTGTGGGCCTATACCTTTGACTCCAAGGGGCTGCTGTGCTACAACCTGTTTTCCACCGACCCCAAACCGGAGGACACCTCCGATTACGCCCAAATGGTTCGCACTCTGGTAGAGGTGGTCAACAGCGCGGAGCCGGTGCCCGCCGCTGCCGCCGAAAGCAAGGTGGAGGGGGGCTTTCTGCTGGTGAGTCAGGACGGCAGCTACGCCAAAACCGAGTACCGCCTAAGACCCACGGTGCTGGAGGTAAACGGCACCGCCTACGCCTTGACCCAGGAGCAGTACGACACCTTGCTGGGTATTTGCAAATGGGGCAAGGAGCAGCGGGTGCAGTGGCCCTACTGGCTCATTTACATGAACCCCAACCGGGTGGTAAAGGTTGAGTGCACCGACGAAACCGGGCAGATGCGGCAGATGATCGATGACAATATCTACTTTGTAGCCGAGGAGCTGCACACCCTTTCGGCGGAAAAAGGTTCCCTTTACGCCCCCGGAACCGTGGATTTTTCCAATATGTTCCGGGCGGTGTTTACCTTTGATAACGAGGGTACCTACACCATAGCCATTGATGA
Organism: uncultured Clostridia bacterium; assembly: GCA_937894185.1. Classification (GTDB taxonomy): domain Bacteria; phylum Bacillota; class Clostridia; order Oscillospirales; family Ruminococcaceae; genus WRAV01. Next base: position 2,290 of record CALCSA010000146.1, read on the forward strand.
TAAAACCATGTATCTGGAAGCGACAGGCATGGACTACGCCTGCAAATACACCACCTCCACCTTCGGCATACCCAACTTCGCTCAGGATATGCCCCAGTGGATTGAGGGGCCCCTCCCCGCGCCGGAGCCGGATGCTCCTCTCATGGGCAAGCCGGTGATCTATCTCTACCCGGAGCGGACGCAGAATGTCACGGTGCAGCTAGATTTTCAAGGAACCTTGGGCTACACTTGGCCAGTTTATGAAAACGGCGGCTGGGAGGTGACCGCCTCTCCCGACGGCTCCCTTGTCAACCAGGGGGATGGCTCTGCCCACCGCTACCTGTTCTGGGACGGCTGGCCCGATCAAACGGACTGGGATCTTTCCAGAGGGTTTGTGGTGCGTGGGCGGGACTCCCACGCCTTCCTGCTGGAAAAGCTCCCCCTTCTAGGACTGGAGCCTGTGGAGTACAACGACTTTCTCACCTATTGGGTGCCCCAGCTTTCCCGCAATCCGTGGAACCTCATCACCTTCCTGCCCGGGGAGGAGTATGAAAAGATCGCACCCCTTGCCGTCTCCCCCGCTCCCGATACGGTGATTCGCATCTCCATGGTCTGGAAGCCTTTGGAGGCCCCCCTTGCCCTGCCGGAGCCGGCCCTTCCCGCTCCCCCTGTCCGCAAGGGATTTATTCTGGTGGAGTGGGGCGGAGTGGAGCTGGGCATAGTCTCGCCAGACAGCACCATCCACGCTATCGCAGCACAGGGCCTTTCCTGACTGGCAAATTTGGGAAGGCCCTGTGTTATTTTACTGTTTTGTGGCAAAATGTCCATAGATATGCTATACTAAACTTCATTAAATAGAGAAGAGGAAGACCGTTGCACACAACAAAGAAGAACAAACACCTGCCCACCCTGGCCTTGATGTTGACGGCCATTATCTGGGGGGCAGGCTTTATGGCGGTGCAAATCGCCTTGGATAGTGGATTTTCCGAGGGGCTGATCCTACTCTGCCGGTTTGTGGTGGCCGCTCTGGTGCTGCTGATGGTGGGGGGCAAACGGATTTTCCCGGTTAGCCGCCAAGATTTGCTCTACGGCCTTATCACCGGGTTTCTGCTGTTTTTGGGCTTTTATGTTCAGACAGCGGGGCTGCGGTTTACCACCCCTTCCAACAATGGATTTTTCACCTCCACCAACGTTATTATGGTGCCCTTAATCGCTTGGGTGTTGCAGAAAAAGCGTCCTCCTGCCAAGCTGTTTTTCTGCTGCCTTATGGCTTTGGCAGGTTTTTTTATTCTGGCCTGGAATCCGGAGGTAGGTTTTTCCGTTAACGTGGGGGATCTGCTCACTCTGCTCTGTGCCTTTTTCTTCGCCTGTCACATCGCCATCCTCGGGGTGTTTTCTCCTCTAGTGGACGCGGTGCGGCTCACCTTTTTGCAGATCGCTTTTGCAGGGGGCTTCTCTCTCATTGCCTTCCTGCTGTGGGAGCTGCCTGCTCTTTCTTCCGTCAACTGGCAAGGCGGCCTGCCCGCCGTTGTTTTTTTGGGGCTTTTTTCCACTAGTTTATGCTTTTTTGTGCAAACATGGGCTCAGGGAAAAATCAGTTCCGGCAAAACCGCTGTGATACTCTCCTGCGAATCCCTTTGGTGCATGGTCTTTTCGGTGATGCTGGGGTATGAGCGGCTTCGTGTGCAGATGGTGGTGGGTGGTCTGATTATTGTAGGAGCTGTCTGCCTGTTGGAGTTGGATCTCCCCTTCCCCCGGCGGCAAAAGGAGGAAGAGACATCTCTTGAACAAGTGGTGGCGTGAATTTAAAAATCCGGCAAACTTCCGGGCCACACCGGCTCTTCCCTTTCCCACCCGTGATCTGATTGCCGCAGCTTTGCTAAGCATCCCAATTAAGTTCTGGTTGGAATCGTCCTTATCCCCATTTTCTCCACCGGTGGACTTTGTTCTGGTGGACGGGGTTTTAATCTGGTTTTTCATCCGGGGGCTGTTTGCTCTCGCGAAAGTGATGGGAAAGCGATAGAATGGAGGAAGCATATATGGAGCATCAATTCGTACTGGTGCTGAATTTTGGCGGGCAGTACAACCAACTGATTGCCCGCCGGGTACGGGATCTGGGTGTGTACTGCGAGGTTCGCCCCCATACTCTCACCGCCCGGGAGGTTGCCGCCCTAGGCCCCATCGGCATTATCTTTACCGGCGGCCACAACACCGCCTATCACCCGGATTCCCCCAAGGCGGACCCGGAGATTTACAAGCTTGGAATTCCTATTCTGGGTATCTGTTATGGCGCCCAGCTGATGGCGCATCAGCTGGGAGGCAATGTCATCACCCCTTCCCAGCGGGAGTACGGAAACACTGCCATAACTCTGGAACCTGCCTCTGTTCTTTTCGAGGGGCTGGCACCGGATCAAACCGTCTGGATGAGTCACACCGACTGTGTGGACAAACTTCCCCAAGGATTTGTGGGAACAGCCCACACCCAGCACACCCCCTATGCCGCCATGGAGGATACCTCCCGGAAGTTTTACGGCCTGCAGTTCCACCCCGAGGTAGAGCACACCCAAAACGGCCTTGCTATGATGCGCCGCTTCCTTTTTGATGTTTGTGGCGCCAAGGGCGACTGGACCATGGAAACCTACTCACAGGCCCTCATCACTCAGGTGCGGGAGCAGGTGGGCAGCGGCAAGGTGCTGCTGGCACTTTCCGGCGGCGTGGATAGCTCGGTGGTGGCAGCTCTTCTCTCTCAGGCCATTGGCAACCAGCTCACCTGTATCTTTGTGGACCACGGTCTGATGCGCAAGGATGAAGGGGACGAGGTAGAAGCCGCCTTTTCGGGCCGGGAACTGAACTTTGTGCGGGTCAACGCGGGAGAGCGTTTTCTGGCCCGGCTCAAAGGTGTGACCGACCCCGAAAGCAAGCGCAAGATCATCGGCGGAGAGTTTATCCGGGTATTTGAAGAAGAAGCTAAGAAAATCGGCAATGTGGATTTTTTGGCGCAGGGCACCATTTATCCCGACGTCATTGAATCGGGAGCTGGGGACAGCGCTGTTATCAAGAGCCACCACAATGTGGGAGGCCTGCCCGACCACGTGGACTTTAAAGGAATTGTAGAGCCCCTGCGGCTCCTCTTTAAGGATGAGGTGCGGGCACTGGGCACCACTCTGGGCCTGCCCGGCTATCTGGTCTGGCGTCAACCTTTTCCGGGGCCGGGCCTTGCCATTCGCTGTCTGGGAGAGGTTGCTGAAGATAAGCTGGCTATCCTGCGGGAAGCCGACTTCATCTACCGGGAGGAAATCGCCAAGGCAGGCCTGGACCGGAGCATCCACCAGTATTTTGCCGTTCTCACCAACATGCGCTCGGTGGGTGTCATGGGAGATCAGCGCACCTACGATTACACTCTTGCCCTGCGTGGCGTAACCACCAGCGACTTTATGACGGCGGATTGGGCCAAAATCCCCTACGAGGTGCTGGAAAAGGCGGCCAACCGCATCGTCAACGAAGTGCGCAGCATCAACCGCATTGTATACGACATTACCTCCAAGCCCCCCGGAACCATCGAGTGGGAATAAACCGCAACTCTATCCCCGGACGTGCAGAACCTGCCGTCCGGGATCTTTCTGCCCTAAATAGACAGCATTGGTTTTCCGCCCCCATCAATTTCTGATGTCAAGCAATTCGCCGCGCCGGCGTTTTAAATTCGGCGCGGTGAATTGTTGTTTAGTACAGGTTGTTTCCGGGAGATTCCGGCCACCAAGATCTTATTTCGTATAAAGATCTTATAATAAATATATCAAAATGCAGTATATTTGTAACTTTTATGTAAATAAAATCGCCTTTCTTTCTTGTAAGGTATGTCGGTGCCACTTGTCATTTTAAATAAAAAACTTTATTGATGTTAATTTTTATAGATAATTTGCTGTAAGCTACCCTAAATAAGTTTAAAAAGTGTAGATTCAGAAAGTTTAAACGTATTCAAACTTCACTTTTTGTTCACAAAGGGGTAAGGTGGTATTGGTGTATAAAGATTTTATAAAAAATACCAACACGACCAAACACCAAACAGGAAATTGGAAAGGATGTTTTTTATGAAACGCATTTCAGCACTACTGTTGGCACTTGTTCTTCTTTTGTCTTTGGCCGCTTGCGGCGGTGGAGATGCCAAGCAATCCGCTGCTCCTGCTCCCGCTTCTAAAGCAGAGAGCGCTGCCCCCGCAGAGAGCACTCCTGCAGACAGCGCCGCCAGCGAATGGGCCCCTACCGAAAACGTCACCATCATTGTAGCCTATAAGGCCGGCTCCGGCACCGACAACACCGCCCGTGTGCTCACTGCCTATGCGGAAAAGTACATTGGTAAACCCGTCATCATCGAAAACTTGGAAGGCGGCTCTGGCTCCATCGGCTGGACTGCGCTGCAGCAGGCCGAGCCTGACGGCCACACTCTGGGGTTCCTGAACCTGCCCAACTTCAACTCCTCCATCACTGAAGGGCTGGCCGACTATTCCGTCGACGACTTTACCGCTATCTGCAACCACGTAACCGAGACCTCTGTGGTTTTGGTCAAGGCCGATTCCGAGTTTAACTCTTTGGAAGATCTGGTGAAGTATGCCAAAGAGCATCCCGGCGAGCTGAAGGCTTCCACCAACGGCAAGCGTGCCTCCAACCACATCGGCGCACAGATGCTGGCTAACACCGCCGAGTTCCAGTATGTGGACGTTCCCTACGGCGGCACCGCCGACCAGTTGCTGGCTCTGCGTCAGGGCGAAGTTGATTTTTCTGTTGCCAAAGTTGCCGACTTTGCTTCCTTTACCTCTGAAGTCAAAATACTGGGCGTATTTGCCGCCGACCGTCTGCCCGAACTTCCTGATGTTCCCACGGTAGGCGAGCAGGGCTATTATGAAAATTGGCTGGGCTCTTCCCGCTGCATTGCTGCTCCCGCCGGTGTTTCCGACGAGGTAGTTGCCTTCTACGCCAAAGCATTCGAGCAAGTCATGCAGGATCCCGATTACCTCAAGGCCGCCGAAGCTGCCGGTATCACCACCGACTACCAAGGCCCTCTGGATACCGCTGCTATGATTTGGCAGCAGCAGGAATTTGCAGAAGATCTGGAAAGCGCCTGGGGTGCCTAATCTGTTTTTGCGAAAGAGCGGAGACCCCACGGCCTCCGCTTTTTCAACCATATTGATGGTATGATTTGTGTTTAAAGGAGGCTTTATAAGCGCATGAAAAAAACAGATATTGGTGTTGTAGGTTTTATGTACGGCGTTTGTATCCTGTTTTATGTACTATCCTTGGATCTGAAGCCGGAAGCCCAAACCTACCCGCGCTTTATTATAGTAATACTGTTTGCCTTAACCACCCTGTATGTTATTCAGATGATTATTGCAGCACGGCGTCACGGCATCACCAGCGGCGTGGAAGAAATTTTTGCAGGCTTTTTGCCCAAGCAGTTCTTTGGCGTTTTGCTGATGATTATTGCCTATCTGATTCTGATGTATCTGGTTGGCTTTTACGCTTCTACCGTTCTGCTTATGGTGAGTTGTCTGTTGTTCCTTCGGGTACCAAAGTGGCAGATCATTGTTTCTACTCTGGCAATTATCGGCCTGATTTATGGATCGTTTACTTTGTTCCTAGGCGTAAAATTGCCAGTAGGTTTGCTGTTAAAATAAGGAGGAACGGTGCTAATGCTTGAAACACTATCTTTGATGGGGCAAGGCTTTGTCAATGCTCTCAGCCTCACGAACCTGCTTTTTGCAGCCGGCGGCACCGCCATTGGCATTGTCATCGGCTGCCTGCCCGGACTGTCCGCCGCCATGGGCGTTGCCCTGCTGCTGCCTATGACCTTCACCATGCCTCCCGAAACGGGGCTCATCGTGCTGGGGGCTATCTATTGCGGCGCCATCTTCGGCGGCTCCATTTCCGCTATTTTGATCCACACCCCCGGAACCCCTGCTGCCGCTGCCACCACCATTGACGGCTATCAGCTCACTCTGCAGGGCAAGGCCGGTAAGGCATTGGCCGTCGCATGCTTTTCATCCTTCTGCGGCGGGCTGCTGTCCTGTATTGCCTTGTACTTCTTTGCTCCCCTGCTGGCACAGCTGGCCATGAGGTTCGGTTCCCCCGAATACTTCTGGCTTTCCATCTTTGGTCTGACCATCATTGCGGGCGTGTCCTCCAAGTCCATGGTCAAGGGACTGATGTCCGGCGCCTTTGGCCTATTGCTTTCCACCATTGGCATGGACCCCATCGAAGGCGCCAAGCGCTTTATGTTCGGTCAGCCCTCTTTGTATGAGGGCATCAACACCACCTGTGCCCTGATTGGGCTCTTCTCCATGTCTCAGGTGCTGATTCTGGCAGAAAAGCAGATTGTAGAGCGGGCCAAGGCGGCTAAGCTCACCGACAAGATTGCTTTGACCGGCAGCGAGGTTAAGCGCCTGACTCCCACCATCCTGCGTTCCTCGGTGATCGGCACCCTCGTTGGCATTCTGCCCGGCGCCGGTGCCTCCATCGCCTGCTTTATGGGATATAACACAGCCCGTCAGTTCTCCAAGCACAAGGAGGAGTTCGGCAAGGGCTCCATCGAGGGCGTGTCGGGCCCCGAGGCTGCCAACAACGCCGTCACCGGCGGCTCCCTGATTCCCATGCTGACTCTGGGCATCCCCGGCGAATCGGTCACCGCTGTTCTGATGGGCGGCCTGATCATTCAGGGGCTGCAGCCCGGACCCGAGCTGTTTACCCGCTATGCCCCCATGACCTACACCTTCTTTGCCGGATTTGTACTCACTCAGTTCCTCATGCTGGGCATCGGCCTGTTGGGCTCCCGGGGATTTGCTCAAATCTCCCGCCTGTCCGACGCCATTCTGATCCCCAGTGTGGCTGTGCTCTGTGTGGTGGGCTCCTTTGCCATCCACAAGAACTTTACCGACGTGGTCATCATGATGATTTTTGGCATCATTGGCTACATGGTGCGCAAGTTTGGCCTTAACCCTGCAGCCATTGTGCTGGCTCTGATTCTGGGGCCCATCGGCGAAAAGGGCCTGCGCCGCTCTCTGGTTCTGTCGGGCGGAAGC
>CALCSA010000147.1 GCA_937894185.1 uncultured Clostridia bacterium
AAAAAGTTGCTGATAGATAAAATGGCAGGTTGAAAGGTTCTGATATAGAAATCGGGGAGATTGGTCAAAGCGTTTCGGACAGCGTCCACCAGCTTGGCTCCCCCCATTACCAGCAGGGCGGCAATGAGGGCGTAGGCCAAAAGCAGTACCACGCATCCGGTAAATTTGGGCCCCGCCTTGGTGTGTTTGACAATAAACTGAACGATGGGCTTAAAGATCATGGCAATGGCATAGCCAATAATCACAGGCAACAGCCAAGGCACCAGATACTTTCCGGCCAGAACAATCAGCGCTACCACCAGAGCAATATACACGGTGTTGATAATAAAGGCCTTGCGATTTTCCGTTCTGGCGTCCATAAGGTACCTCCTTTTCTTTCCAAGGGGGCGGTTCTGCCCAAAGTGGGGAGCTTTGGCCTCCCATCGGGATGCAGAGCATCCAGTTTCCCGTTCACCCTCTATCCATCGATGGACGGGCATCTCAAGTATATGGGAACAATAGTCAAAACTGGGGCGGTTTATGCAAGTAAGGATATTTTCCCCGCTGCAGGCGGGAGATTTCTGCTTATGGATTTCCGGCAGCCCCGCTGTTTTGGAGCCTTTGGGCTTCCTGCAGCAGGGTTTCCCGGCGGTTGGCTTCGGGATGCTCCACCACCAACTCCAGCAGAGAACCCAGCATCTCCCCGATAATTGGGCCGCCGGGCACACCTAGCTCAAGAAGGTCCTGCCCTCCCACCGCCAAATCCTCTATCCTTAGAGGGTCTCCCGCGGCGATAATCTCATCCAGCATGGTTGCCACAGCGTCCCACTTGAAAGCCCTGCTCGGAGCCTTGGCCAAATTGTCGGCTCGCCTGACGGCGATGAGGTCCCCCACCGCCCCGGTTCCCATCTGGGCACAAAGTCGGCGCAGGGCGGCTTTGTCGGCAGGCAGCTTGACAATATGCCGGGATACCAATTGCGTTACCCGGCCGGCCAAATTCTTGGGATACCGCAGCCGCCTGAGCATTACCCCCGCATAGTCGGCGCTGACAGCGGCGTGGTCGGGGCAGTGGCCTCCCCCCTTCTCATCCAGTTGGAATACCCTTGGCTTTCCAATATCGTGGAGAAGCAGGGCCAGACGGATTTCCAAACGGGGGGGCGCGGCAGCCACCGCGGCAAAGAGGTGCCTGTCCACCGGGTGGATGTGATGAGTCTTATGCTGATCAAAGCCGATGCAGGGGGCCATCTCGGGGATGATAGCCTCCAGAACGCCGTGATCCGCCGCCAAACAGAGGGCCCGAAAGACGTTTTCCCCCAGCAGCAGCTTGTTCAGTTCCGCGGAAATACGCTCACCGGACACCTCCTGAAGCAAGGGGGCCAGCTGGGCTGCCGCGGCCAGAGTCTGTGGCTCCGGCTCAAAGGACAGCTGGGAGGCAAAACGAAAGAGCCGCAGGATGCGCAAAGCATCCTCGTCAAACCGCTGGAGGGAATTTCCCACACAGCGCAGAACACCGGCCTTCAGATCCTCCCTTCCGCCGAAGGGATCGGTCACCCCCTCATAGGGAGCGTAGGCCATGGCGTTGACGGTAAAATCCCGGCGGGCCAAATCCTCCTCAAGACTGGGGGTAAATTCCACTGTCCGGGGGTGCCTGTGGTTGAGATAATCCCCATCCCTGCGCAGGGTGGTGATCTCAAGAGGCCCTCCCTCCTCCACAAGAGTGACGGTTCCGTGGCGGATGCCGGTGGGCAACACCTTCCGGCCCGGAAAGGCGTCCATGACCTGCTGGGGCAAAGCGGAGGTGCAGATATCCCAGTCACAGGGCCTGCGCCCCATCAGGCTGTCCCGCACACAGCCCCCTACCAGATGGGCGCTGTAGCCGGAAGCCTGCAGGGTCTCCATACAGCGCCGGACCGAGGGGGGGATATTGATCTTCACGGCTTAAAAGCTGCCGTGGATGCTGTGGGAAAGGCAGCGGAAGCTTAAATCTTCCCGGGCCACAAATCCCAGAGATTCCCAGAAGCGGTTACCCGGCAGGTTATTTTTGTAAACAACCAAAGCCAGCTGATGGATTTCCTCCCGCTCCATGGCACCCACCACGGCTTCTACCAGAGCGCGGCCGATACCCTGACGGCGTTTGCCAGGCTGTACCACCGCATGGTAAATATAGCCGCGCAAACCGTCCTGTCCACTCATAATGGTGCCTAAAAGTATTCCGTCTTTTTCCGCCACGAAGCAGGAGGTGGGATTTCTGGCCAGAAATCGCTCAATCCCCTCCCGGGAATCATCCAGATCCCGCAAGCCGATCCCCTCGTTTTCACTCCAAAGGCGGTACATTCTATCGTAGTCTGCGGCGCACATCAGGCGTATGAGCATACATTGATTCCTTTCCGGTTTTTTACCGTACCGTATTGACAATCTTTCCAATTCCTTGAATCTCACATTCCACCACATCGCCGGGGGAAAGAAACTTGGGAGGATGAAAGCCCATTCCCACACCGGAAGGGGTTCCGGTGGCGATGATGTCTCCCGGCTCCAGCACAAAGCCGGAGGAAAGCTGGGAGACGAGGAAGGGGATGTCGTAGAGAAACTCTTTGGTGTTGCCGTTCTGGCGCAGCTCCCCGTTGACACGGGAGCGCACCGCAAGCTGGGGAGAAGGCCCGAACTCGCCAGCGGTGACAATCCACGGGCCCATGGGGGCAAAGCCCTCCAAACTTTTGCTGAAGTAGTACTGTCCGCCATGGCTTCCCTGCACATCCCGGGAGGAAACGTCGTTGAGGATGGTGTAGCCAAAAACGTAGTCCATCGCCTCTTGGGGGGTGATGCCGTGGCATCTCTTGCCGATGACAACCGCCAGCTCCGCTTCGTAGTCCAGCTGTTTCGTCAGATGAGGGTGAGCGGGAATCTCATCCCCTGTTGCCGTGCAGCGTCCCACCCTCTTGGAAAAGTAAAGGGGGTTAGGGGTTTTTTTGAACTCGATCCCCTTAAAGCGGGAGGATTCCAGAGCATGCTCCAGATAGTTCATCCCCACGCAGATCAGATCGTGGGGAGGGTGGGGAATGGGGGCCAGCAGGCGGACCTTCCCCAGTGGAACAGGCTGTTCTTTGGGCAGAGCATCCACGCTCTCTCCCCCATAGCCCGAAATCAGGCCGATCATGTCCCCAACTCCTGCCAAAGGGTAGATCAGCTGCTCATCTGAGGAAAGCACACCCACCGCTTCCCTGCCTTGGAGCATAAAGGTAGCAACTTTCATCCATACTTTCCTTTCAAACCTTTAAGTATCCTATATATTATCACAAATTCCGGCAATACGCCATACTATTTTGTCAGGTGGAGCTTTCAAACCTGCAAACAGGACGAAAGTTGTCGCATCCTTTGGCAATATCACGTAAATACCGTATAAACAAGAGGAAATGTCGTAAAACTATCATAAAGTTTAAAATAATCCTCTCCCCCCCTTGCACAATCCATGGTTATGGTATATACTGAATTCGGTAACATAAGTGACCAAATTGGAGGGAGGATCCTATTTGAAGCAGGTGTACCTGTACACCGACGGCGCCTGTTCCGGCAATCCGGGCCCGGGAGGATGGGGAGCCATCTTGCGGTTTGGCCCACATCAACGGGAACTGAGCGGTGCTCACCCGGATACCACCAACAATCGAATGGAACTGACCGCTGTGCTGGAAGGGCTTTCCGCCCTGAAGGAACCCTGTCAGGTGGAGCTGTACAGCGATTCCACCTATGTGGTCAACAGCGTAGAAAAAGGCTGGGTGTACAACTGGCAACGAAAAAACTGGATGAAAAAGCCCAGCGAGCCGGTTCCCAATGCCGATTTGTGGAAGCGATTGCTGGAACTTGTAAAAATGCACAAGGTGAACTTTCATTGGATACGTGGCCATGCCGGTCACCCGGAAAACGAACGGTGTGACCAATTGGCTGTAGAAAGCTATCAAAAGCTGATCCAGACACAGAAAATATAAGGATTGGAGTCATGAGCATGGAGCGATTTGTATATGCCGACAATGCAGCTACTACTCCGGTGTCGGAGGAAGTGCTAAAGGCCATGCTGCCTTATTTCAGGGAGGGGTACGGCAACCCTTCCAGCATCTATCAAAAAGGCAGAGACGCTGCCAAGGCCATCCGTCTGGCCCGGGATAAGGTAGCCCGAGGCATTGGCGCGCAGCCGGAGGAACTCTACTTTACCTCCGGGGGCAGCGAGGCGGATAACTGGGCCATCAAGGGAGTGGTGGAAGCTCTGGCCAAAAAGGGCAAGAAGCACATCATCACCACCGCCTTTGAGCATCACGCCGTGCTTCATGTCTGCCAGTCTCTGCGTAAGCATGGCATCGAGACCACCTATCTGGAAGTGGGGCCCCTGGGCGTTGTTAAGGCCGAGGATGTGGCCGCCGCCATCCGGGAGGACACCGCTCTGGTGACCATCATGTATGCCAACAACGAAATCGGCACCATTCAGCCCATCGCCGAAATCGGAAAGATATGCCGAGAAAAGGGGATTCTATTCCACACCGATGCAGTGCAGGCTCTGGGCAATCTGGAAATTGACGTCAAAGCTCAGAACATCGACCTGCTCTCCCTTTCCGGCCACAAGATTCACGCTCAAAAAGGAGTGGGAGCCCTGTATATCCGCAAGGGTGTGCGGATTCCCAACCTGATTGAAGGGGGCGGGCAGGAAGGTGGCCACCGGGCCGGCACCGAAAACGTCCCCGCCATTGTGGGGCTGGGGGTGGCGGTGGAAATTGCCACCAAGGATATTCAGGCCCGGGCGGACAAAACCCGGAAGATGCGGGATCGCCTGATTGACGAGATTACAAAACTGCCCCGCACCCGCCTCAACGGTGACCGGGAGCACCGCCTGCCCGGTAACGTCAACGTTTCTTTTGAGGGAATCGAGGGTGAAAGCCTGCTGCTGATGCTGGACCTTAGGGGTGTGGCTGCTTCCTCCGGCAGCGCCTGCACCTCCGGCTCTCTGGACCCCAGCCACGTGTTGCTGTCCATCGGGCTGGTCCACGAGGTAGCCCACGGTTCCCTGCGGCTCTCCATCACCCATGAGACAACTGAGGAGGACATCGATCATATCCTCAAGGTGCTGCCTCCTGTGGTAGAGCAGCTTCGGGCCATGTCCCCCCTGTGGGAGAACATCGTCAAGGGAGAAAACAGATAGTAAGAGTTTGCCCCAAGCGCAAGCATTCTTTTTGAAAGATAGAAAGGAAGACAAATATGGAATACTCGGATAAGGTACTGGATCACTTTTCCAACCCCCGCAATGTGGGCGAACTCACCGACGCCGACGGAATCGGCGAGGTTGGCAGCCCGGCCTGCGGCGATATCATGAAGATGTACATCAAAGTGGAGGACGGTAAAATCGCCGACGTGAAGTTTAAAACCTTTGGATGCGGCGCGGCTATTGCCACCAGCTCCATGGCTACCGAGCTGATCAAGGGTCAGCCACTGGAGGAAGCTCTCAAGCTGACCAATAAAGCGGTGGTAGAGGCGCTGGAAGGCTTGCCTCCCGTCAAGATTCACTGTTCTGTGCTGGCGGAACAGGCCATTAAATCGGCCATTTCCGACTACTACACCCGTTTGGGAGTAGACCCACTGCCCATTGTCGGCCCTATCAAGGACACCCACTGCCACGCACACTTCCACTAATTACGTAAAAAAGGACCATCCGCCAAGCGGGTGGTCCTT
>CALCSA010000148.1 GCA_937894185.1 uncultured Clostridia bacterium
TCGCAAGCCCCATTGCCCGGTTTACCGTCACCTTTGGCCCCACCGAGTACTTTATGCTGGCTCTGTTTGGACTGAGCATGATGGTGGCGGTATCGGGAGAAGACGTCCTCAAAGGCCTGATTGTAGGCGCGGCGGGGATTTTGCTCTCCTGCGTGGGTCTGGACCCCATCCTGAGCGTCAAGCGCTTTACCTTGGGCCAGACCTCTCTGCTGGCGGGAATCTCCTTTATCCCTGCGATGATCGGCATGTTTGGCATTGGAGAAGTGCTGCACCAGATGTACAGCCGCCGCCGCAAACAGGAAGCCGAGGAAATGGAAGCCCGCAAGGTTAACCTCAAGCTGGGCAAGGTGCTGCCCAGCGCCAAAGAAATGCGCCAGCTGACTCCCCGCTGTCTGGTGGCGGCGGCAGTCGCAACCATCATCGGCGCCATTCCGGCAGCCGGAGGAGACATAGCCTCGATTATTTGCTGGGGCAACAGCAAAAAAACCAGTAAGCATCCCGAGGAGTATGGCAACGGCTCTCTGGAAGGCCTTGCCGTCAGTTCCACCGCCAACAACGGCGTTATCGGCGGCGCCATGACCACCATGATGACGCTGGGAATCCCCGGTGACGCCGTCACCGCCATTCTCATCGGCTCCCTCACCATGTACGGCATGCAGCCCGGCATCAAGATGTTTACCGAAAACGCGGTGTTCTCGGCTCAGATTATGATCCTGATGGTGCTGGCCAACCTGATCTTTCTGGTGTTGGGACTGGCAACCGCCAAAATGTCCGCCAAGGTCCTCAATGTTTCCCAGCCTACGGTCTGGACCGCCGTGTGTATTCTGTGTATTGTGGGCTCCTTTGCCCTGAACAACAACTTTTTTGACGTCATCGTCATGCTTTTGGCAGGCTTTTTGGGCTTTTTGCTCAAGCAGTACGCCTTCCCCAACGGCCCCTTCATTCTGGGACTGCTTCTGGGCGGCATGATGGAATCCAACCTGCGACGGGCCCTTGTTATGTCCCACGGCAGCTACGCAACCTTTATCACCCGTCCCATTTCCGGCATTCTGTTCGCCATTGTTTTGCTGACCCTGTTCTGGCCTTTGATTAAAAAACTGTGGACCCGCAAAGCACCCGCAACCGGGGAAAAATAAGTACAGGTTTAAAGTCAATGCTCTATTTTGTAAGGGATGAAGGCCGGGTGCGGCTGCTCATCCCAACCATGCGGGCGATTGTCCCAAGTATCTAAGGAGATGGTTTGCTATGAATCCCTTTGCGCTGGCAGCGCAATACGGTGTAATACCGGTGATCAATGTTCCGGGAGAGGAATTCGCCCAACCCTTGGCAGAAGCCTTGACCCAAGGCGGGCTGCCCCTGATCGAAGTGACCCTGCGCAACGAACACTCTTTGGGGGCGCTTAAGCGCATTAAGCAAAGCATGCCTGAGATGACGGTGGGAGCAGGCACTGTTCTCAGCATTTCCCAAGTGGATCAGGCGCTGGAGGCGGGAGCCGATTTTATCGTAGCTCCGGGGATGAATCCCAAGGTGGTGGAGTACTGCCTGAAGAAGGACGTTCCCGTTCTGCCGGGCTGTGTCACTGCCACCGAGATCGAGGCCGGGATGAGTCTGGGGCTTAATCTGTTCAAATTTTTCCCGTCGGAGCAGCTGGGCGGGATCAAGACCATGAAGGAGCTGAGCGGACCCTACCGCAACGTTCAGTTTATCGCCACATCCGGCATTAGCCTGCAGAACCTGCCCGATTATATGTCCTGCCCCAGTGTCGCCGCTGTGGGGGGAAGCTTTATGGCTCCCTCCTCTCTGGTGGAGGTAAAGGACTGGGACGGCATCATCCAGCGGTGCAGGCAGGTGGTTCGTGCCTCCCACGGATTTCACATCGTACATGTGGGCTTAAACGGAGCCAATGCTCAGGAAGGGGAGGAGCGGGCTAAACGGTTTGCCGAGATTTTTGACCTGCCCTATCGCCCCGGCGGGAAATCCGACTTTGCCGGAACCATGCTGGAAAGCGGCAAGACCAAATTCCCGGGAGAAAAAGGACATATCGCTGTTGGAACCTATAGTGTTGAGCGCGGGGCGGCCTACTTGCAGGCCAAGAACGTTACCCTGCGGGACGATTGGAGCAAGACGGACTTGCAGGGGCGGATGGTGTCTGTCTATCTGGAAGAAGAGATTGGCGGATTTGCCATCCACCTTCTGCGCAGCAGTGAGGTGAAATAAATGAAAAAGCTTATGAACGCTCCTGAACAATATACCGACGATATGCTGCGAGGAATTTACGCGGCACATCCCGATTGCGTCAAGGATACCGCCGGCGATCTGCGCTGCTACTGTTCGGCAAAGAAAAAGCCGGGCAAGGTGGCTATCATTACCGGCGGCGGCACAGGGCATCTGCCCCTGTTTTTGGGCTATGTAGGCCGGGGCATGCTGGACGGCTGCGGCGTAGGAGGCGTATTTCAGTCCCCTTCTGCCGAGCAGATTTTCAACGTCACCAAGGAAGTAGAGGCCGGGGCGGGAGTTCTGTACCTGTACGGCAACTACACCGGCGACATCATGAACTTTGATATGGCTGCCGAAATGTGCGAGCTGGAGGACATCCCCACCCGCTCCATTGTAGGAGCCGACGATGTCCTCTCCTCCCAATCGGTGGAAAATCGGCGGGGAGTGGCCGGCATCTTCTTCCTGTACAAATGCGCCGGAGCCGCCGCCGACCAGATGAAGAGTCTGGACGAGGTGCTGGCGGTGGCCCAAAAGGCCAAGGACCGCACCCGCACCGTGGGCTTTGCCCTATCCCCCTGCATCATTCCCGAGGTGGGCAAACCCAACTTTGAGCTGCAAAACGGCGAAATGGCTATGGGAATGGGGATCCACGGGGAGCCGGGAATCTGGACCGGTCCGCTGAAAACCGCCAACGAGCTGGCCAAGGAATCTCTGGAGGCTCTGCTGGGAGATCTGCCGGTTCCTCAGGGCGGGCAGGTGGCTCTGCTGGTCAACGGACTGGGGGCAACCTCTCAGGAGGAATTGTATATCCTCAGCGGGGCGGTCAGCGCTCTGCTGGGGGAAAAGGGTATCGGCATTCACCGCACCTTTGTGGGCGAGTACGCCACATCCATGGAGATGGCGGGGGCTTCCGTCAGCCTGCTCCATCTGGATGAGGAGCTGAAGGCCCTGCTGGACGCTCCGGCCCATACACCCTTTTACACCCAGATATAAGGGGGGATCACAATGCAAGAAATTACCATAGAGA
>CALCSA010000149.1 GCA_937894185.1 uncultured Clostridia bacterium
AAGTTTCTTGGCTCATCCCCAGTTGAGAGGCCAAATCCCCCTTGGTCATGGGCAGAAGGATTTCCTCTTTGCCCTGCGACAGCTCCAGCAGGGCCCCGGTCACCCGCCGGGCAACCGAGCCAAAGCTAATGGCTTCGATTCGGGTTTCCGCTTTTTCCAGCCTTCGGGAAAGCTCATCCATTACCTTAAAGGCAATGGATGGATATTTTCCCATCAGCTCCTTGAGCCGCTCTCCTTGCAGAACGCACATGGTGGCGGTCTCCAGCGCCTGAGCGTTGTCGGTGAAGGGTAGGGAGGAAAAAAGCGATAGCTCTCCGATAAATTCGCCCGGCTCAACCAGCCGGAGAACCTGCTCTTTTCCACTTACATTTAAGCGGAAGAGTTTTACCCGGCCGGTGTAAAGGACAAAGAGCGTTCCGCCCTCGTCGCCTGCCCTGTACACCATTTCCCCTTTTTCGAAGCTGCGGGAGGATGCTATCTCCGCAATCTCCAGTCTTTCTTCGCAATTTAGGCTGGCGAAGATGGGCACATGATCGATACAGCTTGCGTGGCTTTTACAGTGATGATTGCACTGCATCTGCGCTCCCTCCTTTCATCGTGTTTTTATATTTAGATGTTCCATATGCCAGTTCAGGCTCGCCCCATAGGAAAGCTTGCGTATATTGGCGCATTTGCTTTGCGGTTATCTGTATCTTGCACTCCTATTATACAGCACATTGATTTGATTGGCAAAGCAAAACCAGCTTGCCCGATGCAGCCCGGCAGCTTTCTGAAGCCCTGAAGGCCCATGCGTTTCCGCCCAGCCAACCTCCTTGCGCAAAAGGCCCTCTTACAGGGGTGAATGATTTCCCCCGCATCCCCCGGTTTCCGGCTTCCCATCATTTTTCATTGTAAGCGCCACGCCCTCATGTTTGATAGTGACGTTGATATTATCATAGCGGTAAGCGTTGACCATTAGATGGATGGCAGGATGTTCCTCTGTCCCCGCATTGCTGACGATGCCTCCGCTGACCGTAACCGCTATGTTTTCGAGGATGTAGCTATAGCTATAGATGTAGATGGCGCAGCCTTCTATGCTTTGGCTCCAGTACTTTGATGTGCGTATATTGCCTTTTCATACAATTGCCCCCTGTCGTAGTTTCCTATCCTACAACAGGGGGCGTTTTTTTCTCAATGTCCGTTTCTCGGGTTGCGGTCCACTACCCCCAAGGGCGTTTTTGATTCATGATGCCAACCGATCCAACCGCTTTTCGTCACATTGTTAGGCAGCAATGTCTTGGGGCGGTTCTCGGGGAAATGGTAGAAATGCCTCACTCCCGGAAGGCTTCCTCCACCGGGCCGGGGAGGCTTTCCTCCATGCTGTTCGGCAGTTGGGGACAGTCCTCCTCCAGGTCGCCTTGAGCGGCGGGTTCCTCCGCCGGTGCTCTGCCTGCCCGCTGCCGGAAGGCCTGCCACGACTCGGTCAGGCTGGTGTGGTGGACAGCCTTGGGATCGTAGCGGAACAGGTCGAAGGCTCCTTGGAGGAAGAAGCCGATGGTGAAAGCGGAAAGAACGGTGCCTGCCCCTACCTTGGCACCCATCAGCCAGCCCAACAGCACCGCGGTGATTTCCAGAATGGTCCGGCAGGTCCCCGGCACCACCCCCAATGGCCGGGAAACAGCCACCATCAGGGAATCCCGGGGCCCGGCCCCCATGGCGGCGGCCATATAATAATAGGTGCCCAGCGCCAAAATCGTCTGCCCTGCCAACATCATCAACACTCCGCTCCACAGATGCTCCATTGAAGGGATGAGGCGAAGGCTTTGGATAAGGTCGATGAGCAGGCCGGGGAAGATAACATTGGCGATGGTGCCCAGCCCCAGTGGCTCCTTTAGGAAAAAGGAGATAAGGGTGGCGGCGATTCCCACCAGAATGCTGCAGAAGCCAAAGGATAGCCCTGTAACGTTGCTCAGGCCCTGATGCAGGCAGCTCCAGGGGTCCAGGCCGATGTTGGCCTGATACATTGCCACTATGCCAATGGAGGAAACCACCTGCCCCACCATGAGGTAAATGCTCCGTTTCCGATCACTCACGTTGTTTCCCTCCGTCAACGGCAGCGGTTGAAATACAGTTCCCCCCAGCGGCCGGTTTCTTGATACCCAATGGAGCGATAAAGAGCAGCCACCTCATCATAGCCGCTGATCAGCACCGGGGTTTTGCCCAGTTCCAGAACCCGGCGGGTCAGAAAGGCGGACATCTGGCGGCCATAGCCCCGGTTCCGGTACGCAGGCAGAACCGCCACCCCGCCAATGGCTCCTGCCACGTCATCCTGAGACAGGATGCGCCCGGTTCCCACCAAACGGCCCTCCGCCTCCAGAGCGTAAAGCTCGGTGAGTCCCAGTTCCTGCCAACGCTTTAATTCGGCGGACCATGGGGCGAATTGCAGATGCTCCTGATAATAGGAATGGCTGCCCTGCAGGATGCCAAAGACAATCTCCGGCGCAGGATCGGGAAGGATGCGAATACCGGAATCCTCCTCCGGGAAAATGGGAGCGATACAGTGCATAAAAAAAGAGCTTTCCAGATCGCCGCCCAGCTTCTCCTGCAGGCGGACGCACAGAGCAAGGGTAGAGTGTACCTCTGCGATTTCGGTGTACTCCGCGATGAACGGTTCCAGTGGTCCCAGATCGGCGATGCCGGGGGAGACCACGGTGAGGACGTTTTCCGCCAGAGAGAGGGCGGCGGGGGCGAAGCCTTCCAGCAGAAAGCTCCGGGCTGTACCGGCGATGTGGGCGCACAGGCTGCGGGAACCAAAGAGCCGCTCCCCGGCGCACAGCTCCCGAAAGCGGGGAAGGTTCCCGGCGGTAACCGGCAAACAGCTCATGCCTCTTCCTCCTGCTGGGCCTTGCCAAGGTAGCGGTAGATGCTGGCGGGGGAGGAGCAAAGGATGCCGGCAACGTGGGTGACCGCGCCCTTGAGCCGGAAGATGCCCTGCTCCTTCAGTTTGGCGACGATGCGAATCTTTTCGTTCTGCGTCAGCTGGTCCACCGACACCCCTTCCTCGTCGAGGATTTCCTGAATCACGGTGTTGGCCGTCGAGGTCAGCGAATCGCCAAAGAGTTCGGTTTCCTCATCATCCTCAAAGCTGCCCAGAATGTCACTGCGGATGACGATGTTATTTTCCACATAGCTGTCTGGGTGAATGAGCTGGAACAGTTTGCTGGAAAGAGCCTGAAATTCGCTGTCATCAAAGTTAATGCAAAGCATTCCCACTAGTTTATTGTGCTCATCCTTGATATAATAAGTAGAAGAACGCAGGGTTTTGTTGCCCTTGGTCAAACCGATATAGTTGGTGTGGAAGTCCCGGCCGGCGGCGTTTTCCATCATGGCCTTCATGGCCATGGCGGTGGGCGGGGAGTCCAGATCCCGGCCGCTGATGGAGCCGTTGACGATGGCGACGATGGAGCTTTCCTTCCCCCGTATATCGTGGAGGGTGATCTCGAAGCTGGGCCCCAGAGTCAGCCCCAGAAACTCCACCAGCTTGGTGTATTGCTTTAGCATGGTACGGTTCATTGTGTCACCTCGTTGATAAAATGGGGGCAAGCGTACTCTGTCAGCCCTTAAAATTACATTTTTCTAACAATATCATATCGTGGAATTTGAAAAAAATCAAGAGAAGAAACTTGTAAATATGATAAAAAAAGAATCATATATAGGGGACATAAAAATTTGTATATAAACTATACAGTGACTAGTGGATAAATTTGAGCAATGGTTCACAATAACCTCTTGACAATGCAGGGGGATGGTGATAAAATTATTCTCACAAGGTACTGTCCGCCTGTCGCAGAACCTGACGCTCCCTATCAGCTCTCGACGACCGGGGTATCCTCATAATATCAGACGCGCTGCGTCAAATAATGGAGGTAATTATGATGGAAAAGTACCCGCTGAACGTTCCCACCCCCCGCTCGTTTGCCTATGTCAAGCGCAACCTGCCCCAAGTCACCATGGAGCAGCGTGAGCGCGCCCTGAAGGCAACCCACTACAATGAGTTCGCCTTCCCCGCCGGCATGCTGACAATAGACATGCTCTCCGACTCCGGCACCACCGCCATGACCGATGTGCAGTGGAGCGCCATGTTCCTGGGCGATGAGTCCTACGGCCGGAACAAGGGCTACTATGTGCTGCTGGATGCCCTGCGTGATGTGTTTGAGCGTGGTGACAATCAGAAGAAAATCATTGATCTGGTCCGTACCGACTGCCAGGACATCGAAAAGATGATGAACGAGATGTACCTGTGCGAATATGAAGGCGGTCTCTTTAACGGCGGCGCCGCTCAGATGGAGCGCCCCAACGCCTTTATTCTGCCCCAGGGCCGCGCCGCGGAAAGTGTCCTGTTTGAGCTGGTCCGCAAGATTCTGGGCGGGCGCCATCCCGGTAAGAAGTTCACCATTCCCTCCAACGGTCACTTCGACACCACCGAGGGCAACATCAAGCAGATGGGTTCCATCCCCCGCAACCTGTACAACAAGGACCTGCTGTGGGAAGTTCCCCAAGGCGGCAAGTACGAGAAGAACCCCTTTAAAGGCAACATGGACACCAAAAAGCTGGAAGAGCTGATCGAAACACTGGGTGCCGAGAATGTGCCTTTGGTCTACACCACCATCACCAACAACACGGTCTGCGGCCAGCCGGTTTCCATGGCCAACCTGCGGGAATCCAGCCGCATTGCCCACAAGTACGGCATCCCCTTTATGCTGGACGCCGCCCGCTGGGCCGAGAACGCCTACTTCATCAAGGTCAATGAGGAAGGCTACGCCGACAAGTCCATCGCCGCAATCGCCACAGAGATGTTCTCCTACTGCGACGGCTTTACCGCTTCCCTGAAGAAGGACGGCCACTCCAACATGGGCGGCATTCTTGCCTTCCGGGACAAGGGCCTCTTCTGGAAGAACTTCTCCGACTTCAACCCCGACGGCAGCATCAAGACCGATGTGGGCATCCTGCTGAAGGTTCGGCAGATTTCCT
>CALCSA010000150.1 GCA_937894185.1 uncultured Clostridia bacterium
AGAAAAAAGGCTTGCCGTCATAGCAAAGATTTTTGTCCCCGTCCTTGAGCAAATCGGCCACCAAGGTATCCGGGAAGGACTTGGCGTCCTCGGCCAGCATGCCGATGGCGGGGCGGAAGACTCCGATGGTGTCATCCTCAATGGCTTCCTTGGGAATGCCAATAGTAGCTTCAAAGGTCTTGTTTTTGAGGGTGTAGTCTTCGGCGGACAGGTTCTTGATCTCCCGATCTCCAAGCCATTCCCGCATTTGGGGAATAGCACCCAGCCAGCTATAGGTCTCGGAGCCAGTCGTGGAAGGTACCTTGGTGGCCACCTTCTCCCACCAAGTGGATTTCTCTGTGAAGAACTGCCGGAAGAGTACCCGAAGGCCCCTGTAGATGCCGGACAGGTTTTCGCTGGTAATAAGCATATATGTATACCTCCTGTTTTAATGTGGGTTATCGGGTTTCTACGATAACCCCGCCGTCTGTGTCGATCCCCAGCACCTTGCCTGCTGCCGAGCTGCCGGTGGCCTCGGCGGTAACGGTGCCATCACCGGCCATGTAGCAGGGTTTTAGTACGCCTGCGGTCTCCACCGGATTCTCGGCGCTGTTGTCCCACTTGAACACGCCCCGGGCCACCCGGATGGTAATGTCGCCGTCCGCGCCGTCTGTGTTGTCCACCGTTTCTTCTGCCCGGCCTGCCGCCAGCAGATCGGCGGCCTTTGCTCCGGGGATCGCGTGGCCGGTATCGTCCACGGCCACAAGGGTTCCTGCGTAAATCTTGGTGGATGCCAAGACCGGCAGTACCAGATAGTCTCCCGCAAATTGGGAGGTGTTGCGTGCCTGCGTTGCCATTATGCGTCCTCCTTGCCATATTTGGCCAAAGCTTCGGGTTCAATGTCCAGAGCCTTACAGATAACGGGATCAAGAGTCTCCGCCCTCTTTGCAGCAGGTGTCTTGCTGGACAGGGCGTACTGCTCCATGGGCACCACCGGCACCGCCAGCTTCATAAACTGCTCAAAGCCTTCCTTGTCAGCCTTGACATACTCGTCCGCCCACTGCTTTTGCGCCGGGGTGATCTTTCCCTCCTTCAGGGCCAGCTCCACCAGCCCGGTGCTTTCTTGTGCGTTGAGCTTGAGAGCCAGCTGGTTGTACTGCTCCACCGGCACAAAGTTGGCCGGGTTCTGCAGGTGGGTGATCTTGGCGGCTACCTCCGCCGTGCTGGCGTCATCCTTGAGGGCCAGCAGGGACAGAATCGCCTTGTTGGCTACCAGCTCGGGAGTAGCCGGTTTCTCAGTCGCTTTTTTGACCGCTGCCACAACCTCTTCTTCGGTGGCGGTTTCCGGCAACCCCAGCAGGGCAGCCAATTGCAATAATAAAGCCATGTCTTCCTCTCCATTTTCTTCAAAATTAAAGGTACTTAAATCTAGCGAATTGATAATGGGGAACATGCCGTCAATGGCAGGGATGTTGGTGAGTCCCGCCGAGGAAAGCACCAGCGCCTTGCGCTCTGGGCCGCCCACCAGTACCACCGGGGAGAGGTAGCGGTACTCCCGGTTAGCCAGATACTCCTTTGCCTTGGGCGTCCACTCTACCAGTCCGCAGATGGCATCCTCGGTGAGCTGCAGCTCTTTGATCCATCCGGCAGCAGGGGCCTGCACATCCTTCAGGGTCTGGTGCTCATAATCAATGACAATGTCAATCCCACGCCCGGCCATACGCTGGCGCATCTCCTCATAGCTCTGGGCGTCCACCACGAAATCCCCCTTTTGGGATTTCACATGGCCCAGGGGCAGCAGCCGGATCGTCTCCGGTACGCCCTCCACCGGTTGGCTGTCTGCCAGCACCAAATACTGTTTTTTCACATGGTTTTTCACCTCGCAGTCCTCCTTGTAACTTAAAATCGTCTGTGATGCCGTTATAACGCGTTATAACGGGGGTGTAACCTTATCCCCTGCAAATTCCCCGCCCTTGCCCGGCTTTGCCTTACAGGGCTATTCCTGGGGGCTGTCCTGCTGGCGGCGCTCGAATGCCTTTTGCAGACTCTCGGGCATGTTCTCCAGATCAGGATCAAAGGTGACCTTCGCCGGATTGTAATGGAAATCCTTATCCGGCATCACGTGGATGTAGCCATAGCCGATATCCACCCGGTCGGGGATCTTCTCCTCTACCTCCAATCCCTGCTGTTCCACCTGTCGCTTGGACAGAGTGCTGATCGAGCAGCGGCACTTGTAGCCGTTGGGCGGGTACCAGGTATCCCACACCGGCGAATCCGCTGGAAATACCCTACCGTTCATTGCTAAATGGCTGGGCCGGGTACGGCTATCCTCCACGGCATCATACCGCCAGTAGGGCCGGGCGGCCATCACCGCCGGGGAGGTCATCTCCTTGTAGGCTCCCACATTGTAGGCGGTCTGTACATTGGTGCGGAAGATGGTCTCGGCCTGAATTGGGTGGAGCTTGTGCAGTCCCTTGCGCTCCAGAAAATCATCCATGTGGCTTTTGAAGTCTCCCATGCTGGTGCCTTCCTCAATGGCCCTCTGCAGCTCCTCATGGAATTCACTGATTACCCGAGCCGCGGTATAGCCGCTGACCGTAAAGGCCAGGGAGCGGTACTTGGCGTGGAGAGCGTAAAACTCCTTGGGGGTGACCTCCAGCTTATCCTGAAAGTACCGGGTGGCCTCCTCATAGGTCATGGGCTCTTCCGGCAGGATTTTCAGAAGGGAAAGCAACAATTCCTTGAATTCATTCATGTTCCTTCATCCTCCCGGTGAGATCAGCCAGCAGCATAGCGTTGGTCAGAAGCTCCTGAAATCCCTCGGATTCCGATTCTCCCAGCAACTCCTCCATCTTTTCCGGGTTGGCCAGCAGCTGCTCTAGATCCTCCAAGCTGCCCGCCTCCTCCAACAGCTTTTGCAGCGGGGCATACATCTGCTCAAATAGGGGCCAGCCCTTTTCCATAGCGGTGTCGGTGATCTGATCCACCCGCTGCTGGTACTCTATGGCCTTTTGAAGTGCTTCATCCGGCTGCCCTGCTTTGTTGGTCTGCAGTTTCAGCGGCAGCGGTAGGGGCGATCCGTAGGACGGGGCCTTGGCTACCGCTTCCCCTTTCTCCGGTGCGGGGATACCAAACTTCTTATAGATATAGGTAAGGGGCACCGGCACTCCCATGTCGGCCACTAGAGACTTGAGAATTTCCACTAGGGCTTTCAGGTCTTCCGGCAACTCGCAGTCAAAGACCAGACGGGGCAGGCTGTCGGTTTCCCCAAAGTTAAACAGCACCAGGGGGCGGATGAGGTCATCCTGCAGGGTAGCCGCCAGAGCTTTGCAGTCGGCCAGAGTCAGGTCGTGGCGGACATCGTTGTGAGTTTTACTCTGGGCATAGGAGCCTCCGCCCGAGTCGCTGGTGAGGGTTTGGCCCAAAATGGCCTTGCTGATCTGCTCATCACAGTACCGGGCCATGGTCTCATAGATACCGTTGGAGGCCCCCTTGCCGCCGTCCGTACTGATAAACTCAATGGAGGTGCCGTCCGGTACCATTCCCGCCGCATCGGTGCCAATCCGCACCAGGGCCGTCATAAGGGCCTCTTTATCGTCTTCACTGGCTCCGGGGGCGTACTTGCCCAAACGCAGCGGCAGGCCGAAGACTTCAATAAAGCTCACCCAGTCCTTGAGGGTGTAATTTTTGAAGAGGTACATCCAGGCGCATACCCGGAGGATTCCGGCCCGACTGGGGTGTCCCGACTTGGCTTTGTACTTATGGACAATAAACTTATTAGGCGGCAGGGGGATGCCCTGGGTATCGTCCTGGATGATCAGGCGCATGACGTCCTCCTGATCCCAACGGAGCAGCTTCCCCGGCACCGGCTCGATCCCCTTAACCACCACATGGCCACCGGCATCATGACCCCAAAGGATCTCCGAGGCGGCGATCCCCTTGCCGATGGCATCCAAGAGCTCTAAAAAGACATCCTCCATGTTCTTGATGCCCTTCAGCTGCTGCTCCACAAACTCGGCGATCTCCTTATTTCTGGGATCGTCACTGGCGGGGAGCACCTCCCAATCCAGCCCGGTCACAGCGTTTTTGCGGGTCTGCAGCTGAGAGTAGAGGTGGGGATCGTGCTCCTCCATTTCCTCAAACAGCTCCATCTGGCGGTAGACCTCTCCCTCATCCGCTTCCCGAAAGATTTCGGCCAGCCGCTGGGGGGTCAGCCCGCGGGAGGGGTAGCTGGAATATTTGGTGTACACCGGGGCAACCGCCACCCGCTCAGTGGCGGGGGGGTACTTTCTTGGTCTTACCTTGATACGTCCTCACCTCCTTTAATAGCAGCCATCCCGGAACCGCAGGCTCCGGCGCTGCACCGTTGTGTATTTGGTTACCGTAGTGGTCTTGGAGGCAATGGCCAGCTTGACCACCATCTCCAGTCCGTCCGGACCGTCATCGTTCGCCCCCATGGGGTATTCATACATCTGCTTCAGCAGCTTTTTATGCTTTTTGGAAAAGCGGATGTATCCGTTACGGGTAAAAGGGATCAGGCTGTCGATTCTCACCATTTTTGGCAAAAGGGACGGGATTTGCTTCACTGGCAGATAGACTCCCATCTGGGCACTAACCCGAGCCATGACATCCGCAAAAAAAGACTGGAACTGGACATTTTCCACACCAAATTCCCGGAATCCTTGCTGATACATGAGCTGTAACCGTTGCTGCATAGAGATGGCGTCCGTAATGATCTTGTCGGGAGTGCGCTTTTCAATGTCCGCCTCCAACACATACATGAGGCCGGTGGGGAGCTCCAGCGCCAGGGCAATCAGGTTGGAAGTGTCGGCTCTCTGGTTCTTCCCCAGGGAGGGATCGCATGCACCAAAGATCGCAAAGCGGCGCTTGTCGGAAAAGTCTGGGGGATCGTCATCGTAGAAGGTTAGATTGGCTTCGCTGAAGGGGCAGCTGCTGGGGTCAACCGGATCGTTTTGCAGCTCACTGTTAAAAGCGGCGTCCCCGTCATCCACCTTTTTGCACATCAGCTCATAGTAGCTGTTCTTAGCCTCCCAGAGCACCTGTGTGCCCTTTAGCATGGTTTCCCGGTTATCCTCAAAAAAGGTTTTCGCGTCATCATCGTGGGCCGGGTTTGAAAGATCGGTGTAGATCTGCCTCCACTGCTCCCACAGCTCCTCCTCCTCGGCCCAGCTGAGGATGGCCTGATATTTCCGGGTGCGGTAGGAGGGCGTCTGCATTACCTTGGACAGCAGACTGTCATAATGGAGGATGGTACCAACATACACGATGTCGGTATACCGGTCCCCGGCGGAGGAGACGGCCTTTGTAAACCAGTTGGCCAGTTTGGCCCTCTGCTCCGGGGTGTTGATGTTGGTGTCGTTTTCGATATCGTCCAGCACGATCAGGTCAGGTCTCCACTGCTTATGGCGGCGGCCACGGATTTTTTTCCCGCTGCCAATCCCCTCCACCTTGATGTTGGTGGATGTTAAAAAACCGGAAACAGTCCAGAACTTATCACTCTTGAGACTGCCGAAGTCCTCCAGGATATGCCCATTGTCCTCCAGTTCTCCTTTTAGGTCCCCAAGAAATACCTCCGCCTGCTCGGAGCTGTCGGACAGAATGATAAGGTAATGCTTGTACTGATACAGGATGGCGTGTAGGCTATCCTTAAAGGTGATGGTGGTGGATTTGGCGTGGCCTCTGGGAGCGGCAATAGCAACTCGGCACCCCTGTTGTTTGTTAATACTGTTTGGGTCGGCTATAATATCCAGCTCTTTGATGACATGCCCTGTCCACAGCCCGTCTAACTCATCGTGGAAGGGCGGCGGTGTGTTCCGGTAATAGTGGCGCAGGTAGGCAAGCCCGAAGTATCGCAGGTCAATGGCGGCCAGCTCCCGGCGCAGGCCCTTGGGCCCCCGCAGGGGATCGCCTCGTTCAAATCGTTCCCGCAGCCGGGCGCGATCGGCTGCCCGATAATCATTTCGCTGGACATACTCCAAAAACAGTTGCCGCTGGTACCGGTCATTTTCCACGGCCTCCAGATCGGTGTTGTCCAGCTCCTCCAGATAACGGTCGAGGAGATTCTTTTGCTTACTCATCGGCCACCATCTTCTCCTTTGCTTTGGTGAGGATCTCCCGCAGCTGCTCCGAGAGCACCGGATCATTAAAGATTAGGGACTTGAGCTCCACCTCCAACTGCTCAAAAGCAAGGTCGATTTTAGAGCGCATGTCAAAGGTGAGCTTTTTCTCGGCTACGTTGACCCTCCGAAAAGATGCCAGCAGTCGCCCTGCCTGATCCAAGGGCATCTCGTAAAACTCATCGTCTGCGGTGGACATCCGCTGCATCAGGCCGTCTATCATAATGGCCTGGGCTGCTTTGGCAGGGTCAAGATCGGGGTTGCGCTCGATCCGGTCAAGGATCAGCTTGGTTTTCTCAAGGCTTTCGGCCACCCGCCGGGCGGCTTCGTTTACTCGGATGGCATACCGGCCCACTGCCCCCCGGCTGATGTCATGGCCTTGGGCCTTTAGCCAGTCCGATATATCCGTGTAGGTGTTGGATGCATCCGTGATCATATCGTCAACCTGCAGCCTCACGTCAGGCGGCAGCTGCTCGATCTTAGAGTTGATGCGGGTGCGGCGGCGCTCGGGGGCTTGTTCGGCGGTGGTCATCAGATATCCACTCCATCATCATCAAAGGTCTGCTCCACCAGATCCACACCCTTGCGGGTCAGCTTGACAATGGCGTCCTTGGAATAGGCCGTGTAGGCGGTGATTTTTTCGGGGGTAAATTCGATGTACCCGGCCTCATGGAGGTAATCCAGGTATTTGCTGATGTCCGGGGAGATGATCATGCCGGTCTGCATCAGGATGTTGCTGATCTGCTTCACCGGCAGGCGGTTCTGGGGGCCCTTGACCAGGGAGCGGACGATGTAGCCGCGGATTGCCTTGTTCTGTTTGCCCATGGCCTCCAGGTCAAATTCATTCATTGCCATTGCCTCCATTTCTGTATAAAATCCGGTTGAGCTTATCCTCCACCCGGTTCATCGTTAAAATAAAATCTTCCCGTGTGGTGTATACAAGTGGCATATCCTTCTGGAGGTTATGGAGCTGCTCCTGCAGCTTGTCTACCTTTTCATTGCTCTTGCATTCGATGGCAGAGATGCGCTGATCTTGCTTTTCAATGGCTCCGGCCATTTTTTCATCCAGCTTGGCAATGGCGGTGTCCCAGGTGCTGATGGCCCGCTTGATAAACCAGATGAGTGCCCCCATGCCCAGGGTGAGGGCACCCTGCATTACGGTGTTAAAATCCATGCCAACCGCCCCTATTCCGTTTCGATGAATTCAGCGGGGAGCAGCAGGGCGCTGTGCTGCTTCAGCTCATATACCTTGGCCTCCACGGTATTTTTGATGTAGCGTTCTACATCTCCCACCGTGATCTCCAGCACATCCCAAAAGTCCTGCTGCAGATTGCGCTCCACCTCCCAACAGACTTTGACTCCCAGATCCTTGAGGTTTTCTTTATCTGCCTCACCGGCTTTCACCAGCCCCCGCAACTCGCCAGCAACGGTCTGCTCCGTGGTCTTGACGGCCTTCTCGGCCAGATCGTTGACACGGGCAACGGCCTCATCGGCCACAATCCGCAGCTCCTCGCTTTGCAGCTTGGAGCTTTCCGCCTTCAGCTTGGCGGTTAAGGCCCGGATGCTGTCAACAGCAAAAGCGCACAGCAGGGACAGCAGAGCGGCGGCAACGGTCAATACGCTGTCGGATAATACCGGCATAATGTTCTCCATGTTGACTCCTCCTCAGTTGTAGTTTGGGGACAAAAATATAACGGTAAGGCTTTTGCCTTACCGTTAGGTTATCAGCTTTCTTTTGAAGTCTCTATTGAAGTACTTCAAAAGATTTCAGGTGAAGAAACTGATCTGGTTTTCATCCACATTCTGGGTAATAATCTCATAGATCCACCGCTCGGTCAGCTCATACTTTCGGGCCAGCTCTTTATGGTTGGAGCCGGTGAACTCCTCCCGAATGCGCTTGTTGCGCATATCGCTCAGCACCCCGTCCAGCTTGGGAAAGTAAAAGCCGGTACCCTGATACATGCTGGCAAGTTTCAGAGTGTTGGGCACCCCAATTGCCCGGGCGATGGCTTCGTAGGGCTGGGGAAGCTGCTCCAGGGTAATATCGTTGAGCCAGCTGGGTATGTTCATTGTAATCCCCCTCCCTTCACAGATCCAGGATGGGCTTTACCACATCCCGGTAGATTTCCTCGTAGGTGGCGCTGGTTTCTCCTGCTTCCTTTTTTGCTGCCCAAAACCGATCCAGCTCCATGGCCACCTTCACCAACTTGAGGATACCCACCTCCTCCGGGGTGATTGGCCTCACCGGTTCTGGATGAGGCAGCAGCCAGGGCAAAGCTTCCCACAGCCAGTATGTGCTCAACTTGGATTCCTTTATGGCGGCATGCACCTCCTTGCAGAATTTCTTCCGGTTCAGAGGCTTCTTGGGGGGCGACAGGATGCCCTTGGCAACCATCTCCTGCTTGACTTCCTTCCGCAGCTTTTTTTCAGCGGCGGTCATCCGCTTATACTTTTTCTTTGCGGGCACTTAATTCACCTGCTCTCTTTTGATATCGGATGTCCTTCCCCTCGAATACGATCACCTGGTAGTCATTGGCCAGCCGCGAAAGCACCCGCTGGCCATACCGCTGTTCAATTTCCTTAAAAGTCAGATTAGTGTTGATGATGGTGGGGCGGTGCTCAATCCGGCGGATGTTGACCAGATTGTATACCGCCGCTTGGGTAAAACTGTTGCCAAACTCCGCGCCCAGGTCGTCAATGATGAGCAGCTCGCAGCCGTAGGCGATTTCTTTGTACTCAGGGTTTGCCGCCTTACCGAAGCGGTCATCTGCCAGCCGATCCAGCAGGGTTCCTGCCGAGGCATACAGCACCAGCCTGC
This sequence comes from uncultured Clostridia bacterium, assembly GCA_937894185.1. Classification (GTDB taxonomy): domain Bacteria; phylum Bacillota; class Clostridia; order Oscillospirales; family Ruminococcaceae; genus WRAV01. The sequence continues at coordinate 8,935 of CALCSA010000150.1, forward strand.
CGGTGGATACCACCTGTGCGGCGATGGCCAGGGACAGGTGGGTCTTACCCAGCCCCGTGGGGCCCCGGAACAACAGATCGGGACTTTGCGGGGTAAAGCCTTCCGCATAGCGCTTGCAGCTCTCCAGTACCTTGGCCATCCACCGGGCGTTGTCCCCCTCATAATATTTGAGGTCAAAATCCTCAAAGCTGCAATCTCTTACCTGACTGTGGGTGGAGAGCCAGTCATAGGCTAACTGGTTGAGGATTTCCTGGCGGCACTGGCATCTTCGCGCGGTAGCAAATTCGCTTTCCCGGCAGTATCCCAAGTCCCGGCAGAGCGGGCAGGCAGGCTGTAGCTGCAGATAATCCAGCGGCAGCCCTGCCGCCGCCAAGGCTTCTGCCAGGCGTTCCTTCCGGGACTCCTGCTTTGCAATCTGCTGCGCAATCTCAACCGGGTTACAGGTTATGAGCAGTGGGCCCAGTACAGCTCCATTAAGCTGCAGTTCCTCGTATAGCCGGTAGATATCCGAATGCTGCTTTTGGACAGTGTCTTTATGCTTATCCAGTATCCAGGCTGCAAGCATGCGGCGGGATTGCAGGACTTCATCTGCCTTGCGGTACAGCTCCTCCGGGTACCTCATGGCAGGGCCTCCTTTGGCGGCTGGGGCATAATCAAGGATGTCCAATGCGTATGATAACCCGGCCAATCAGCATCTAAAGGGCTGCCGCAATACGGCGGTTCGGTGATGGGGAATTCCCACCAAAGCACACAACCTATATCTTCGCACCATTCGTCAAGTGGCTGGGCGTTCTGTGCTGCTACCAATTTACGCTTTAACTTCTCTCGATCCCGTATGGCACACTGATACATATCCCATTCCCACGTTTGCTTTATCAAATCACATAGGATGGGTAGCAGGGTGCGGGAACGGGCGATAAATTCACCATTTTCTTTCGATAGTGGTTCCAGTTCAATGGGGATGTATCCCGATATGTCCAAGAGCCCTTCACTATACACCCACGGCCCTGGGGTAGCCCTGCGATCAAGCTTCTGCACTTCAAGGATAAGATCGTCTTTCATGCTCACTCCTCCTCTGGCGGCTCGAATCGGCGGTTCCATGCGGCGATGGCTTTTGCTTTATCTCTGTCTGTGATCGATGCCCCACAGTTAAAGCACTGCACTACACCGGACCCGTAAACATCTTCCGCCAGCATTGGCTCTGCCCCACAAAACGGACACTCCCGCAGTTTATCCATTTTGCTCTCCCTCCTCCACTTGCTGTCGGGCCAACATGCTCTTGAGACTTTCGATCAGTTTGGCAGCCTGTGCCGGTGTCAGCCACAGAAGGGTGGGCGTGTGGTAGTATTTCTCAACAAATTTGGCAAGACGAATGGGATTTGAGTCCCAGCCCAGCAGCCGCTCCAGCTCCCGAACCTTATAGAGCTGCTGGTCGGTTGCCCGGTTGGGCCGCCGCTTCTGGGCATCCTTCCGGGCCATCAGCTCATAGCAAACCTCGTTGATCTCCTTTTGCGTGAATTTGGTTAGGCTGTCCTTGCCGATGAGGCTGTAGGCCATCTCCTTGGCATCCTCCGGCGAGAGGCCCAGCTCCTTGGCCAACCCGAATAATGTTCCTTTGGTAAAGGCAGGGGCACGACCTGTGCCCCTGCTGCTGCGCTTTTTCACCGCTGTACTCATATCGCATCCTCCTGCACTTTCGCTGGCTGTATGCTCTCCTGCTTGGTCTCGAACCAAAACTCGTCTTTCCGGTCCAGATATGCCCCAACCTTGTCCAGTACATCGGCTGGCTTTTTCTTGAGGGCGTCTGCGATCACGGTCTGGGTAGTCTTCACACATTCCTGCAGGCCGTGCTGCAGGAGGGCAGCCACCACATCGGCGGACTTGAGTCCCTTATTGTATTTGAGCTTGGTGCTGAGCCGAAAGCCGGTGCGGCCAAAGTTCAGCTCCTTGGTTTTGCTGTCCATGGTACCCCGGTTCTCGGTGACATACTGGCAGATGTCGGCGCTGTAGTGGTCTACCCGCTCCTGCACCGGCTTTGCCAGTTCGGCATACCGGCGCTTGACCTCATCCAGCTCCATGTTCATATTGTTGTTGAGATCAGACAGCACACGCTCACACTCGGCCACCTGCTTCATGGTGAGATCCACGTCATCCCAGGACTTCAAGCGGCACTCCATCTTTATCTTTTTTCTGGCCATTCCCAGTCCCTCCTTAACTAAATACTACACTTGCGATCTCCCCGGCCCGCATCTCAAAGGCAAGGCCATGGGACTGACTCAAGCGGTCTAACTGCTCTATGCTGGCATCCTGTGCCAGCTCCTGCAGCAGCTGGCCGATATGATTGAGTAAATCCTGTTTGGCTTCAGCGGCGGCGGTAACCCCCGCCTGTACTCCGTTAATAGCGACATATACGGTTCCTCTTGTTGACATAACATCTTACCTCTTTCTGTAATGCCACGGGCTTTCCGGGGGAAAAGTCCCGTGCCTCGTTGTAGGTGTATTTTGGTATCCTGGGTGCGGGGGCCTGCCAGTTGATCCCGTTTTTCTCCAAAATCGCCTTGATCTCCCTTTGCTTCAGGAGGGTCAGCTCCGATAGCACCCCGATCTGTCTACGCCGGTGCCGGGCAGCTAGAAAGCTGCGACAGATTTCCGATTCTGTCATAGGCCACTACCGCCTAAAACATCAGCATGGCGCTGGCATCCCGGATGGTCTGCAGATCAATATCTGTCTGGTTCCGCTGCTCCAGCAGCCGGATAATATTGCGGATAGTACGATCCAGCAGCCGGAAGCAGCCGTTTTGCTTATTGCTGGCCCGGTAGACCAACTCGTTTCTGGCATCTTCACTGAGCTGGAAGTCTTTCAGGTACTCCGAAACCTCTTCCTTGGTCAGCCCATCCAGCCGGTAATGCAGTCCTGCACGGTTAGCAAAGCGTTCCATAAGGCTTTTTAGCTGTGTTTCCAGTACCAGTTCCCCGGTAATAACCACGCCCACCCGCGAGGCATCCTCTACCACAGCAGCATCATAAATATCCCGCATAGTATCCAGTGGCCGGGTCGTATTTTTGCCAAAAATCTTGTCGGCCTCATCCAGTACAATTAAGTAACCCGGGTGTGCTCGGAAGAATTCAGCCACATGCTCCACCCGCTCTTGGATGGTGCCATAAATCTTGGGCAGGAACAGCGTATTCTCAATAATCCTCAGAATGTCCCGGGCTCTGGTGTTGACACCGCAGGGAATAAATATGACCTTGGGCTTTTTGGCGTATTGCCGGAGCGTGTGTGTTTTTCCATATCCGGACTTTCCGGTGATCACGCCGATCTGGCTGTTCTCCTGACAGTCCCGGCAAAGGCCAAGGATAGCGAGGGCATCCTGTGTGGCAATAAAATCAGGCTTCGCCGGAAGACAAAAACTCAACTGCCCGGCAGTCTCTCCCGCCTGTTCGTTCAAAAAACGCTCCAGCTCATCTATGTACTTGTCCACCGTATTGGAGCTGTACTGGTTGTTTAGGATCTGATGCAGGGTGGAGCGGTTCATTGTCTCTCCGGGCTTGTTGGGGTTATTCAGTTTACCAGCAAGCTCCGGGATGCGCATGCCCTGGGCGGTCATATACCGTTTAGCCCGGGAGATAACATCCTGGGTCCGATCCTGTTCGAATAATTGCAGGGCTTCCATATACGATCCTCCTGTTGTCAGCCGAGCTTCCGCAGTTCATCCAATGCTTTCTGCCCTTCGCCCAGCAGATAGCTGTCAGGCTGCTTTTTGCTGGCTTTGTTTAGTTTTGCGTACTCTGCAAACCGCCTGTCCTGCGGCAGGGCGATTACCTTAGGCCGCTTCTTTTGGATTAGATTTAGAGTGCCGTGTACCTTCTTGCTGAAGGTGTCGTAGGCCTCGATGTATTCGCCCAGGGAGAGCAGCTCCTCCGCTGACTGCCGTACATTGGCAAGCTGCTGCTTCTGCATCTTCCAGTAGTCCAGCAGCGCCTGCTGCGGAACCCTGGGATAGAGGGACAGCAGTGCCTGTTCATGGGCCATGCAGATAAAAGCATGTTCCTTGCTGTACACATAAATGCGGGTCATATCGTCCGCATCCCAGTAGATGTCCACCCGCTGACCCTTGTGGTTGGAAAGCTCGGCTGCCGTGTAGTTCTGGCCAAGCAGCCGGATGCCGGTTTGGTGAACCACCACATCCCGGGTGTTCATAGCCAGTTGGACGGCGTACTCCTTGGGCGGGGTGGGTCTGGCCACAGAAGGCTCGTTCAGGAACACCTCAATGGGAGTATGGAAGAATTCCTTTTGATCCATCAGGCCCTGGTGCTGGCGGCAATGATATCCCTCCAGCCACTGTGACCAGAGTGCCGTAAACTCCTCCATGGTGTACAGTTCCCCCCGCTCCAGCATCCCCTGAATATCCTTTTTCACCTTGGCCTCCGTGCGGGAACCAGTCAGGGTACCAGTGTAGGAAGGCATGTCCTTACCGAAATCCTCCTCCACTGTACCAAAAAACCGCTCTATCTCCGCTTTGATATGGGGCATATACGGCAGAGCCCGGGTTACGTTCTCTACCCCCATACCCTTGTACACTCCGGCGGCCTCGTTGGTCATTTCCAGCCGGAACTTTCGAGGCTGGCCTGTCAGGCTTTCAGCGGTGAAGTCCTTGCCGTTATCCAGAAGAATCCGCTCCGGTACCCCTTCCGCCGTATAGATTGCCTTATAGAAGGACTGGGCCACCGTATTGGCGTTGGGGTGTTCGCAGATGACATCACCAAATACCATACGAGATTTCATATCAATCCAAGCAACCAAAATGGGGCGGATGGCGGTTTTCTTTCCGTTGGGATAGGTATACTCCACCCAGCAGTCGAAGGTATGGGCATCCGCCACCAGAATTTGCATCACGCCCAGCTCCTTGAGATTGCGGCGGGCTCTCACCATCCGGTTCTGTTTATATGCCAGCTCTCCGTTGCTCAAGTAATACTTAACGTCCCGGCCATTGCAATGCTCGTTGAGATGGGCAATATAGCGGTACAAAGTCTTTTCGCTGGGGATGTCGGTGATGCCGTTGGCCTTGCAGTATTTTTCCAGATTGCGCTGCAGCTTGGCCACCGTGCGGCGATTGGGTGCTAAATCCCTGTCTGTTTCAAACCACATCCGGTTGATGACCACCTTGAGATCAAAGGCAACGCCGTCAAGGTCTACCTCATAAGAGCGGAAGGCCGTCTCTGCCTTTGGCTTGCGGGAGAGTGCCAGCACCTTATAGTAATCGTAGTTGGAGCCGCGCAGCCGTTCCATGTACAGCGCCCACGCCGAGGCAGTCCGGTAATTACTCAGGTTGCGGTCAAAGGTGCGGGCGCTCATCCCATGGGACTCCAGGAAATTCTTCTTAAATAAAGGATTCCCCACCTCATTGGCGGCCAGGTATTCCTCTACGATCTGCCGGTTGGTGATTCCCTTCTGGTAGCTGTCACCGTACTTCCGGGAGTACTCCACCGGATCGTACTCCACGTACCAGGGCGGGGCACTGGTATCCAGTGGCTTCTCCGCAAGGTTGTCCAATCCGTACACGAGCTGTGCCTCCTTGTAAACTTGCCGGGCGTTCTTGCTCAGAGAGGACACCGCTACCAGCACCTTGTCTCGGCCTGATTCTCGTGGCTCCCATTTTGTCTTGAATGCATTTGGATTGCGCTGCAATCTTGAAGTAAAACCTTTGTAAGTTAGGCCCTCATACCGTGCGGCATCTTCCAGCGAAAGATATGCTTCTGCCATGTCCCCGCCCCCTTTGCAAGTGGATTGCGATGTGGTAAAATAGAGTGGATAAACCTTGTGTTTATCCATTGTGAGAAGAGCGGTTTGCTGTGGGAGGCGAGCGCTCTTCTTTTTTTGTCTTTGAAGTGCTTCATGCCTGTTTTCTCCCGGTGGGCAATGGCGGAGCCGGTAGGGCGCTGAGCCGGGCCATCTCGGCATCAATGTGTTCCAGCAGTCGGATGAGGGACTCGTTGGATGCCCGGGTGTACTGGATATAGCTAATGGCAGACTCAAAGGCCATATCCAACTGGGCTTGTATCTGTTCCCGGGTCTTTCTAAGGTTCTCAAGGTTGGTGTCCTGGGTAGAAATGAGCTCCTGCTCGGTTGGTTTGGCCTCCACCTGAAATTCTGCTTCCAGGCTATTCAGCAGGGCTTGTAGCTTGTCCATGGTGTATTACCTCCTTACGATGCTTTCTTGGGATTGATCAGTTCGTAGATCCTTCTGACGTAGGTTTTGCCGGGCCTGCCGCCGGCCAGCATACGAGAAAGGCTGGATGGAGCAATCCCCAGCATCTCTGCCAGCTCGTACTGAGATCGCCCTGTTTGGATTTTCCACTTGGCTACAGCCAGCTTGATCTCTGCGTTGGGGTTGGCCTGCGGCTGCATCCTCGTTTTGGCCATTTGTTTCACCTCCTGTTAATTCTTGAAGTAGTTCAAAAGAACAATTCAAAAGATTTTGCTATAATGGAGCCAGTTTCCTGTTGGCAATCCCATTGGACGGCGGGAACAACTATATATGATAAGAATAAGAAGACTTTCTATTAAAGCGAATCCGGAAAGAGACAGCAACTCTATTCGGATTTCCTCCGGCACAAAGCCGCAAGCGAATTCAATCATCAAGCATCGGTGTACCGTGTGCGATCACGTTTTGCCGATTAACACCATTAAAAGAAAGGTTCCTTGTACCCACTGCGGTACATTGAATAACATAGCGTAAGGGAGGGGCGTTCCCGCCGTCCAGTGGAATTGCCAACGATAGGACTATTAGCGTATCAATACATTTACTATGATGCTTGTAATTAATGACACTGCGATGCTGGTCAGAAGTTCTTTTGTGCGCAAGTTCCTCCCCCCTTTAAAGTGAAAGTGTGATCCCGAACCAAACGGTCAGGCCGAATGCTATGCCGGTGATTACCATCAGTAGCCGTCCCCAAGTGGTTTCCTTAAAAGAAAGAAGCCCAAGAAATGTAACCATCAGTAGAGGTGCGATGTGATGCCCGTAATTCACTAACAACCAGCGCCAGTTCATTCAGGGCCCTCTTTTTCAAGCCCCATTTCCCGTGCCAAATCCCGTATGGCTTGGTGAGCCTTGGCCGGATGGAGCAGCATGTCCTCCATTTCCTCGGCATCGCATTTAAGGACAAGGGACTTGATAGGTGCTATTTCTCCCTCAAAGTTGTCATCAAACCAAGGGAAGCAGATTTCAGCAAACCGCTTTTCTGCCCTGCTCACCTCACAAAAATACCGCCCTGTAACGGTCTCCCCGTCTTGATCCAAGTCCCAGATTGCATAGGGCTGCGGGGCCAGTTCATTGTGGGCCAACACATGCCGGTTGTGGTAATTGGCGATTACCGTGTACCCGCTGGATAGGGTTTCCCCTACTTGCGGGTATTTTTTTGCCTGTCCTGCTCCACCTGTTTCCGGGCGGACGATACGTTCAACAGGGATATTCGTTTCACCCCGCAGGTATCTGCCGCTAACATTAAAATAGTGTTCTAATGCGGCCATCGCCTTTGAATTGGGCTCCCTGCGCCCAGATTCATAACTATTAATAGCTGGCAGGCTCAGACCAGTTGCTTCAGCTAACTGTTTTTGAGTTAACTGAAGACGCTTTCGTAGTGTACGGATCCGGATTGACATGGCTGACTTCATTTCATCATTCCTTTCTTTTTGCCAGTTTTGTTGAGACTGAAAAATAATCCCTCCCAGTTCCGACCAAATATCAGCTTTTTCTATTGCCGTTCTCTGGTCAATTTGATATAGTTAATTTGGCTATTTAATTAACCACATTTATATTATACAACAAACGAGAATAAAGTCAACAATAAAGTTCTCGATTGTTGTAAATTTGGCAGTAAAGGGGTGTTTTGTGTGCCCGAAATATTCTCGGATGTTGGATTAAGGATTCAGCAACTTCTAAAATATCACTCAATGAAGCAAGTCCAACTGGCTCGGGAAACTGATATCTCTACAAATGCGATATCAAATTATATTAAAAACAACAGGTTACCTGATACTACAGCTATTTATAAAATTGCTAAGGCGTTAAATTCTTCTGTTGAGTGGATCTTAACCGGGGAAGGAGAGATGATTAAAACAGAATCTACTCATCCTCCTGAATTCCCCAACTTTTCAGAATTTACTATTGAACAGCTAAACAATGAACAAAAGGAATTGCTGATGCTATTTGATCATCTGGATGACAATCAAAAATATGCTGTAAAGGACTTCATTTCCTATCAGTTTAATCACCCTCAGAGCGGAGGAAGATCTTCATCTTTTCCTCCTCACAAAAAGGGTAGCAGCGGGGGTAGTATTGCTTAATTTTTTTTATTGGTTTTGGTTAATTTGTTAGCCGAAACTATGCAGAATTAAAGCGCTAAAGCGAACAAGGTATAAACCCGCATAAATAGCCATTTCTGCACCTTGTTTTGAAAAACTTGCTTTGAAGAAATGGCATCCCACCGCATTGCGTTTGTTTTGGACGTTTCTAACCAAAGGTTATAACCGTTTCTAATTTGGAAAAATGCCGTTATTATGCGGTTTTTAACGTTCCGTCTGTTTGCGGTTCGGCCTGTACATAACGGCTCTAACCGCATTTCTGTAACGGCCCGCACCGCGCCGATCAGCGCTCAGGCTACATAAATACAAAAACCACCGCCAACCCGCATTAGAAGCAGGGGAGACGGTGGTTTCACTTTTCTTATTCAATTTTAATGCCCGGAAAGATTCTCAAAATAGTTGCCGAATTAATTACCGCCGCGCAGCACGCTGCCGCACACACAATCTCGCATGGTAACGCCGTTTTCTCGGTTTAATCACGCCGAAACATGGGCGATCTCGGTTTATCTCGGAAAGACAGATATTCTGAGAGTTTACAGGTTCCTCTCATTGACGCTGCGCTGGATAAGATTGTCCGCCTCACCGGCAGCTTTACCATTGAGTGCTCCGACCCCCAGCTGCAACAAGAGCTGGACGATTTTGTAACAAGCGTGCGGGTGGGAGCATCCTATTCCGGGCTGCACCAGTTTGTCTCCTCCTACCTGTACAGCCTGCTCACCTACGGCAACGCTGTGGGAGAAATTATTCCCGACCCCGGCGGCGGGGGCATCTACGCCCTTTACAACGCCAATCTGCAGGATTTGCAGATTCGGGAGGGGCGCACCCCCTTGGAAGTAGAGCTCTGCACTCTCAAGAGCGGGAAGCTTCAGCCTGTCGCCTATCCTGACCTGATTTTGTTCACCCCCCTCAACCCACCGGCAGGAGAATTGCGGGGGGTTCCCATTCTGCGGGGGCTTCCCTTTGTGGCGGGGATTCTCATCAAAATCTTCGACTGTATCGGCACCAATTTTGAGCGGGCAGGCAACCTGCGCTACGCCGTCACCTATCGTCCCGGCTCCGACCGATTGGATAAGATTCATGCCAAGGATATTGCCGAAAACATCGCCCGGGAGTGGAGCTCCGCCATCAGTGATTCAGGCTCGGTACGGGATTTTGTGGCGGTGGGGGATGTGGATATTAAGGTAATCGGCGCCGACAGCCAGATGCTGGAAGCTCAGATTCCGGTGCGGCAAATGCTGGAACAGATTGTGGCCAAGCTGGGAATCCCCCCCTTTA
>CALCSA010000151.1 GCA_937894185.1 uncultured Clostridia bacterium
CGTCCCCCTGCCTCCGGTGTCCCGCTCAGCAGCAGGAGCCGCCGTGTCTGCCCATTTTGGCCATGGCTTCCGGCACCAATTGGAGCAGCTTTTCCAGGCTGCCTTTTTGACTGAGTGAATATACCTGCACCTCGTTTTCGTCAATGATCAACAGCGCGGTCGGCGATATGCTCAGCCCGGCGCCGCCGCCCTCGCCTTTGCCCACCCCCTGCTGGGGCGCATTGCCTTCCCCTCCGCCGCTACCGAAACCTACCCGCACCGAGAGCAGTGGAATGACTGTTTTGCCGTTGCTTTGGATAGGTTCTCCGACTACCGTCTTAGCCTGGACCATGTTTTCCAGATGAGAAACGAGCGCTTCAATATTGTCTTTAAGCATACTGAACAGCCTCCTTGTGTTTTTTACTATTTTTTATCTTCGGCCACCAAATGGCTCTGACCGGCTTCTTTAAGATAAGCCCCAATACGATGAACAGTATATGAAAGGGAATAAACCAGGTTTGAATCCACCCCCGCAGGTCGACCGCCTCTCCGGCAAATTCCGGTTTGAGATCAATGGAATAGTTCTTCACGGTACCCAGGGCGGTCATTACCCCCAGCACAAATCCGGTCAGGGAAGGATCGTCAAAACCATAAACCCCTGACAGTTTCACTTTTAGATGCAGGGCCCGCAGCAGCCGGCGGATAGATTTATTTACCGCCGCCAACAAACGTAGGTTGAGGAAAGAGAGAGGGGAATCCGATTGTCCTTTCCTCCTTTTATCAGGACCGGATTCCTGACCGTCAGGTTGTTTTTTTCCTTCGGCGGCTTTCTTAAAAGTCTTTTTCAGCCCCAGGCAACCCGGGGTCAGTTCCAACTTTCCGTGATGGTGTTTCAGATCCAGGCTCAGCAGCCCCCCCGCCCACCTTAACCGGCCGTGAAAGCTCAGGGTTTGCGCATATTCCCCTCTAAAGTCGATATGCACCGGAGCCAGCAATATAACGCCCAGCAAGGCGGCCAAGGCGATAAGCACGTAAATTAAAACTTGGGTCACTTCACGGCTCCTCCCTGGTTGTCCCGGGGCGGAAATAGCAGCCGCCGGGCCACAGACGCGGCTCCCGACATCAATTTGGGGACCTGATGGCCGGCCGCAGAAATCAGGCTTATACCAGGAAAATAACTGGCCCCCAGTAAGGCGGGGCGCCAGGCTAATTTCTGGGCTTCCCAGTAACTTAACGCCGTATTGGAGTCATCCGGTTGACCATATAGAAACTGATGAACGGCTTGTGAACGAAGATAGGACAGTTCCGCTGGAACTTTCTCTTCATCGTTCTGGCCCAGCTCCAGCCACAGCAGCTGCAAACGCCCCATCTCCCGACGACATGAAGGGCAGCGGGCCAAATGCTCTTCCATTTCCTTCCGGGTCAAGGCGTCCATTTCCCCGTCCAGATACATTTGCAGGTTTTCCTGATTGCACTGCATCTTATATCACTCCCAAGCGTAGTAGGTGGAGAATTCCTTCCGCAGCGCGGCCCGG
>CALCSA010000152.1 GCA_937894185.1 uncultured Clostridia bacterium
CTGTTGATTTTGCCTCTGCACCTTTGGGAACAGGCAGACCCTGATTTAATCGCGCAAAACGCCCACCGGATGGCGGTGGAGCTGCCCCGCTGCACCTTTGGAGCTGACGGCAAGCTACCCGCCCGGCTGGAACAAATCCGCGGCAGGGGAATCGGCCACGCTGTGGTGGGTTCTATGGGGGCCCTGCGGCAGGCAAAGGAGCTGGGCTTTGCCCTTCACGGAGATGTGTTCCTCAACATCTTCAACGCCCCGGCCTTGGAAGCATACCGCCGTCTGGGCCTTGCCGACGCCACCCTCAGCTTTGAGCTGGCTCTGGCCGAAGCCAAGGGAATGGAAGCGGTTTTGCCCAGAGGGCTTTTGGCTTACGGCTACCTGCCTTTGATGGCCTTGCGCAACTGCCCCGCCAAGGCCCACGGCCAAGGCTGCAAGGGGGCAGGCTGCGGGTATCCGCACCTCACCGACCGGATGGACAAGGAGTTCTTTCTGGACTGTGACGGCGTGGTTTCCACCCTGTACAACTGCGTTCCCCTCTGGATGGGGGACCGGCTGCCCGAGCTGCGGGGCCTTGATTTTTACACCGTCTATCTGACCCGGGAAACCCCGGAGGAAACCGCCCGGGTGCTGGAGGGCTTTTCTGCCGGAGAAAAGCCTTGGACCCAGCACACCCGGGGACTTTATTACCGGGGAGAGGTTCTCCCCCCAAAAAGGAGCAAGCCATGAAAGAGTTGAAGGTGCAAAAGCTGTATCCCCACGCCAAACTGCCCCAAAGGGCCACCTCCACCAGCGCCGGGGCCGACCTTTGCGCCTGTTTGGGGGAACCGCTGGTTCTGCCTGCCAAGGGGCGGGCTACGGTATCCACCGGAGTGGCGGTGGAAATCGCCCCGGGATGGGCCGGGTTTGTCTTTGGGCGCAGCGGACTTGGCATCCGCCACGGTATCGTCCCCGCCAACGCGGTGGGGGTCATCGACGCCGACTACCGGGGCGAGATTCTGGTGGGCCTTGTTAACCACGGGGAGGAGGACTACACCATCCAGCCCGGGGAGCGAATCGCCCAGCTGGTGCTTCTGCCGGTGGCACTGGCGGAAATTGTGGAAGTCCAGAGCCTTACCGAGACCCGGCGGGGAACAGGTGGCTTTGGCTCCACCGGAAAAGCCTAGTCCACGTTGAACGGGCAAGGCAGCTTTTGAGTATCCCTGCCAATCAAAGCAGATGTTTGAGCAGATTGAGGGCAAGCCGTCTCAATCCAAAGGGGTTATTGTTATGTTGATCTTGGCCTCCGGTTCCCCCCGGCGCAGGGAGCTTTTGGAGTACATCACCTCCGACTTTACCGTCATCACCTATCCCACCGACGAGAGCTTTCCCCCCCATGTTTCCCCCCGGCGGGGAGCGGAGCTTCTGGCCTTGCGCAAGGCCAAAGCGGTGGCGGGGGAGCATCCCGGGGACGTGGTGATAGGAGCCGACACCATTGTGGTGCTGGAGGGGAAAATTTTTGGCAAGCCAAAGAACCACGCCGATGCCGTTGGGATGCTGCAGGCCCTGTCGGGGCGGGAGCACACCGTCTACACCGGCGTGGCGGTGCTATCTCCCCAAGGGGAGGCGGTCTTTTCGGAGGGGACGGCGGTGCGCTTTCTTCCTCTTTCCCAAGAGGAGATTGAAGCCTACGTGGCCACCGGGGAGCCCATGGACAAAGCGGGAGCCTATGGCATTCAGGGCAAGGGGGCCCTGCTGGTGGAGGGAATCACCGGGGACTTTTACAATGTGATGGGCCTGCCGGTCTGCCGGTTGAGCAAAGCCCTGCCGGTCTGACAGCATACAAAAAACAGCCTCTGCCAACATCCGCGGCAAAGGCTGTTTAACTTATAAGGAATTTTGTCAGGTGGAGGTGCGCTCGATCATCTTGGTTTTCAGCAGTACGTAACCGCCGCTGGTTTCCTGACCGGTGAACTTGCGGTGAAGGTAATTTTGGGTGTACTCCACCATCTCGTTGACCGGCTGGGACACCGAGGTGAGCTGATAACTGCTCCACTGGGATTGCTCCAGACTGTCGAACCCCACAAAGGCAATGTCCTGAGGGATTTGCAGCCCCAGTTTGTGGCGTGCCACATCCATGGCTCCAAAGGCCATTAAATCGTTGGCGCAGAAGATAGCCCGGGGTAGCTTGCCCTGCCGGAAAATCTGCAAAAGAGCCTTGGCTCCCGAGCTGTAGCTGTAGTCCCCGCTGGCCACCGCCAGCTTGTGGAAGCCGTGGCGGGCCAAGGTATCGGCAAAGCCCTTGTGGCGGAACACGCTGGTCTGGCGGGAGGGTTTTCCCGCAATAAAACCAAAACTGTCGTAGCCCTTGGCCACCAGATAATCCGCCACCATGGCTCCTGCGTCCACGTTGTCGGAACAGACGGAAAAGAAATAGCGGCTGTCGTACTGGCAGTTAAAGAGGACCAGAGGAACCTTCACCCGGGAGAACTTATCGCTCATCCGCACAGAAAGGGCCGCCGACAGCACAATGACAGCGTCCACATTGTATTGCAGCACCCGGTAGAGAATATCGTCCAGATCCTGCTCGTAGGGGGACTCCACAAACAGCAGCTGTTTGCCCATGGAGGAGACCATCTCGGAAAGGCGGATGAGAAGGGTTTGATAAAAAGGATTGACAAAGTTGAGGGAGACCACTGCGATAAGGTTGGTTTCCCGGCCGCCCGGCCCTTTGGAAGCGCTGGCCGGTTTATATCCCAGCTCCTTGGCGGCAGCCATCACCTTTTCCACCGTGTCGTCCCGGACATAATCCCGCCGGCTAAACACCCGGGATACCGTCGCTTGGGACACTCCCGCCAGATTGGCGACATCCTTGGAGGTGACAGACTTCTTATTGCTCTGGCTCATGGGCCCAACCCCTTCTTTCCACTGCCGAAAAATATGTTATAGATAATAACGAACTTCCCTTATTCTAGCAGATATTCTGCCGGGATTCAAGGCATACGCCCTCCCTCCCCGAGAGGAAAGCAGGGCTTCAACTCAATAAAAGTTTTGCAAAGGCCGGTAACCTCACAGAGCCCGGCGAAAACTGGAGTAACAGTGGTACATAATAGGAGAGGGCTTTCCCCGCCGGTTTCGTATGCAACAAGCGGCCCCTTGCCCTTCCGCCGGAAAAGGCTTTTCCCCCGGCCGCCCCTGTGGTACAATAGAAGCAGAAGCTTGCGCCGCCTTTAAACAGCGGTGCCACCATCAGCAAAGCAAAGGATGTATGGCATGACAATTAATCAGCAACTGGCAAAGGAACTGGGGCTGGAACAGTGGCAGGTAGACGCCACTGTCGAGCTTATTCAGGGAGGAGCCACCATCCCCTTTATAGCCCGGTACCGCAAGGAGGTCACCGGCAGCTTGGACGACACGGTGCTGCGGGATCTTTCGGAGCGGCTGGCGTATCTGCAAAATCTGCAAAAGCGCAAGGAGGAAGTCAACGCTTCCATTGCCGAGCAGGAAAAGCTCACCCCCCAGCTGGCCGCCGCCATCGAAAAGGCCCAGACGCTGGCTGAGGTGGAGGATTTGTACCGCCCCTACAAACCCAAGCGGAGAACCCGAGCCTCCATGGCCCGGGAGCGGGGGCTGGAGCCCCTGGCACTGGCTCTGCTGGAGCAAAAGCGGGAGATGGCCGACCCTCTCCTGCTGGCGGAAGAGTATGTGGATGCAGAAAAAGAAGTTCCCGATGCCGCCGCCGCTCTCCAAGGGGCCATGGACATTGTGGCGGAAACAGTCTCCGACGATGCGGAGATTCGCAAAAGGCTGCGCTTCTACCTGAGCCGCAAGGCGGAGGTCAAAACCGTGGCCGCCAAGGAGGAAGACAGCGTCTACTCCATGTACTACGATTTTCAGGAGCCCTATGGCAAGCTGCCCGGCCACCGGATTCTGGCCATCAACCGGGGAGAGAAGGAGGGCTTTTTGAAGGTGAGCCTTGTGGCCGATCCACAGGAGGCTCTGGGCTTTCTTTACGATGCCGTCCTCAAAGGGGAGAGCCCCGCCAAAGAGTGGCTGGTCAAGGCCATGGACGACAGCTACTCCCGCCTGATCTTCCCCTCTTTGGAAAACGAGCTGCGGGGCATGCTCACCGAAAAGGCCCAGGACAGCGCCATCGACGTCTTTAAGGAAAACCTCAGCCAGCTTTTGATGCAGCCACCCCTCAAGGACCGGGTGGTGCTGGGGCTGGACCCGGCTTACCGCACCGGCTGCAAAATCGCCGTGGTGGACGCCACCGGCAAGGTGCTGGACACCACCGTGGTCTATCCCACGCCCCCTCAAAGCAAGGTGGAGGAGGCCAAACGTGTCCTGAAAGGGCTGATTCAAAAGCATGGAGTCAACGTCATCTCCATCGGCAACGGAACCGCCTCGGGGGAAAGTGAGCAGTTTGTGGCCCAGCTGATTGGGGAGCTTCCCCACAAGGTCAGCTACATGGTGGTCAGCGAGGCGGGAGCTTCGGTGTACTCTGCCTCTAAGCTGGCGGCGGAGGAGTTCCCGGAGTTTGACGTCAGCCTGCGCAGCGCCATCTCCATCGCCCGGCGGATTCAGGACCCTTTGGCCGAGCTGGTCAAAATCGACCCCAAGGCCATTGGTGTGGGCCAGTATCAACACGACATGCCTCCCGCCAAGCTGGACGCCTCTTTGGGGGGTGTGGTGGAAAGCTGCGTCAACAGCGTGGGGGTAGACCTGAATACCGCCTCCAACTCCCTGCTGGGATATGTGGCGGGGGTCAACAAGACGGTGGCCAAGAACATTGTGGCCTACCGGGAGGAAAACGGCCGCTTTACCGACCGCAGCCAGCTGAAGAAGGTGCCCAAGCTGGGGGCAAAATCCTTTGAGCAGTGCGCCGGGTTCCTACGGGTGAAGGATGGGAAGAACGTGCTGGACTGCACCGCCGTTCACCCCGAAAGCTACAAGGCGGCCAAAGCCCTGTTGGCAGAGTGCGGCTTTGCCCTCACCGATGTGGGAGCCGGAAGCCTTGCCGACCTGAGGAGCCGGGCTTCTGGCATCGGGCTGCCCACTCTGGCCCAAAAGGTGGGGGTGGGAGAGCCCACCCTCAAGGACATCATCGACGAGCTGCTCAAGCCGGGCCGCGACCCCCGGGACCAGCTACCACCCCCTCTCCTGCGCACCGACGTCCTCTCCATGGAGGACTTAAAGCCGGAGATGATTCTGCCGGGAACCGTGCGCAACATCGTGGATTTTGGCGCCTTTGTGGACATCGGAGTCCATCAGGACGGGCTGGTGCATGTATCCCAGCTGGCCGACCGCTTCATCAAGCACCCTCTGGACGCCGTCAAGGTGGGGCAGGTGGTCAAGGTGAAGGTGCTGGCGGTGGATGAGGCGAAAAAGAGAATTTCCCTCACCATGCGAAAGATACCTCAGGAGTAAAAAACAAAGCTGTTGCCGGACCGCCAAAGAGGGGTTCGGCAACAGCTTTTCCTTGATGCAAAGCCAAAAATTTGCCTTGGAAAAATCCGTTTTTAATTTTGCGGGCAAGATTGTTGACAAACTTTAATGGATGCGCTATAATAACAAAGCTGATG
>CALCSA010000153.1 GCA_937894185.1 uncultured Clostridia bacterium
CTTGCCCATTCCTCCTCACCCTGGGCAAAGTTGCGAACTTCAGTGTACTCTATCCATTATCATTCAAGATGAGATCGCACTTGACAATAGAGGCATTTAACACCAAAGTTTTCCTATACTTTAGATTATGCACTCATGCACTCAAATAGTTACAATGCAATATGACTTGAATCAAGTTAGAGTACAAAGCGGGATGGCCACTGACTGGAAGATGTTTCAGAACCCCACAATAAAACTGGTTCCATCCTCCAGATTACTCTGCACCTTCAAGTTAGCGCCGTGCTGTCTTGCGATTTCCGCTGCGATGGACAGACCCAGGCCGTAGCCGCCCTTTGATTTGTTCCTAACGCTGTCCTGTCTGTAAAAGCGGTCAAACAGATGATCCAAATGACCCTTTTCGATATATGCCGGCGTGTTCCTGATACTGAGCTGAGGTTTCTCTCGAATCATTTTCACTTCCACGGTAATCCTGCCGCCTTCCGGCGTGTACTTCACTGCGTTGTCTAAGAGGATACCCAGAAGCTGGCGTAGGAGGTCTTTGTCGCCTTGAACTTTCAGGTTGGCTTGAATGTTGATGTCCAGGATCTGCTTTTTTTCAAAAGCCAGGGGTTCATAGGCCAGTGCCATTTCTGAAGCCAGGTCGGAGAGGGACAGGGCTTGCTTGGGGATTCCCTGCAGGCTTTCGTCTGCATGGGCCAGAAACAAAAGGTTCTCAATCAGTTTTTTCATCATCAGGCCTTCGGTGCGGGCTGCATTCAACCAGAGGTTGTTCCCCTGTTCGCTTTCCAGGATGTCCAGGTTGGCTAAGATGACGGTGAGAGGGGTTCTTAACTCATGGGAGGCATCGGACACGAAGCGTTGCTGCTGCTGCCAAGCGCGTTCAACCGGGCGCAGTGTCCACCTGGACAGGAGGATGGACAACAGAAAGAAGACACCCAGGGCAGCCAGGTAGGTCAGTGTCCAAGTCCATTGGCTGATGTTTAGCTGGGCCTGTTCGTTTTGTAGGTTGATGAAAGCGATGCGACCATCACCCCGGGCATATGCCAGGCCCAGGTCTGACCAGAAGCCCATGCTTTCTTGTTCCGCCATGGCTTTGCTACTGATTGTTTGAAGGGTATGCTCGTCCACTTCCACCCATGGGGTGCGCAGCTCCCAGCCTTCTTCTCCCCACTTGATGGCGGTGAAGGTAAGCCGGGGGCGGAAAAGCCTCTGGTTACCTGTGGGCGGAGTGCTCGGGAAGTACTGCCTCAGCTTAAAATGTTGGTCTACTGCCAGTTCCAGGCGCAGAGCGCTTTCGTAATCCCGTTGAAACTGCAGCTGGTTGGAGATGAGTCCGGCAGCGAGCACCACGGTCATTACCACGAAGACCAGGAGCATGCTGATCAGGATAAATTTTCGGCGTAAGGTTTTAATCACTCTGAAATCTCCAGCTGATAGCCCAAGCGCCGGTGGGAAGTAATTAGCACTTGGCTGCCCAGGAAGAACAACTTCTTGCGCAAGAAGGAAATATATGCTTCCACGTTGTTATCCATGGCTTCGCTATCTGCCCCCCAGACCTTAATGATCAAGTCCTCCTTGCTGATAATGTGGGCAGGCTGGCTCATGAGGATGCGAAGCACGTCCAGTTCCTTGCGGCTAAGGCGCACCTGCTTGTCCTCTCTGGTGAGGGTGCTGCTGGACAAAACCAGCTTCAGGTCGCAGAAATCCAGACTGTCCATCTGGACGGTTCCTTGGCGTCGTAGCAACGCCCGAACCCGGGCCAGCAGTTCCTCAGTAGTAAAGGGCTTGGTTAGGTAGTCATCCGCACCACTATCCAGTCCCAGCACCTTGTCCTGCACTGTTTCCTTAGCTGTCAGCATCAGGATGGGGATGTCGCTGCCTGCCTTGCGCAGAGCAGTAGCAAGTTGATAGCCATTCCGCCCAGGCAGCATGACATCCAGGATCATCGCGTCATATTGACCGCTTAAGGCATAGTCAAGCCCACTATCGCCGTCGTGGACGGCTTCAGCTTGATATTGCTCGCCAGCCAGCAGCCTGACGAGGGAATTGGCCAAGCTTTTCTCGTCTTCCACCACCAGGATTCGCACAGCTTCCCTCCTTTGCTTCCACATATTGTACATGATACCGTCACTTGCTGAAAGGAACCTGAAAGAAAGGGTTCCTATTTTTCAGTTTGGTTTCAGTTTGCTTTGGTAGGATGAGTCTATCCAGCGAGGAATTCCAGACATCAGGAGGTTGCTATGAAACACAAGCGTTTGATTATTCTCATTATCCTGGCAGTCTTGCTATTGACAGGCAGCGTCGTCGCAGTTTTGGCAAGCACCGCTGCAAGAAGCTCAAGCTCCAGTGATACACCAGACGACAACAGCTCCCCAAGCTTTCAGGAAGTGACTCTGAACCTGGGCACCATCGTCAAAAACGTCATCGCAACCGGTACTTTGCGCTATGAACGCCAAGAAGACCTGCGAGCTCAGCATCAGGTAACTATCAAGACTCTGGAGGTGACAGTTGGGGACAAAATTGTAGAAGGCCAGCTGCTGGCCACCTATGACACCACAATGATCGAAGGTGAAATTGAGGAGCAGCAAGAGGCGCTGTCCCAACAAGAAGCCGCTATCATCCAGCTGATGGCCCAGCAAAAATCAGAGCAATTTATCAAGCCGGAGGTGGCTGGGGTTGTCAAAGCCCTCAATCTGGAAACAGGGCAGATGGTACAAGCCGGACTGGACGGAAAACCAGTTGTCATCATCTCGACCAATGGTTTGATGCAGGTGGCATTCACGCCCAGCCAGGAGCTGAGTCTGGACCAGAGCGTCCGGGTGAAAATCAGCGCAAATACGATTCAGACGGGCAGCGTGGCCAGAATGTTGGAGGACGACAGCGTGCTGGTTACCTTTCCCGACAGCCAGGCAGCCATGGACCAGGAAGTGCAGGTTCTCATCGGCAATGTGGAAATCGGCGCCGGCAAGGCGCAAATCAGCCTGCCTTATTCACTGTATACCGATGTAGATGGAGTTGTGAACAGTGTGCAAGTGAAACTCAACAGCAAGGTCACCAGGAACACCTCCTTATACAAGGTGGTCAATGCTGGGGTTTCCAAAGAATACACCGATGCCCTTGCTAAGCGGAAGGAATTGGAGGATGAGATCTCCCGTTTGGAGCGTTTGCTGGCACAGCCTGGCTTCCAAAGCAACGGGGAAGGCATCATATCGGAGATAGTGGCCCAACCAGGGGCACGTTTGGCAGAAGGTGAAACACTTGTTAAATACTATCCCAGCCAGGCCTTTGTGCTGGATGTGTCTGTAGATGAGTTGGACATCCTGTCCCTGAAGGTGGGCCAGGAAGGCTGGGCGAAGTTGGATGCTCTGTCTGACAACATGATGCGGGTTGTGGTAACAAAGATTTCTCCCTTGGGCAGTACCCAGAGCGGCATCACCAATTACACCGTGAGCCTGGCAGTCCAAGAGGATGAGCGCCTGATGAGCGGCATGAATGGCACAGCCACCTTGACGGTGGGCCAGGCGAAAGACAGCGTTCTGGTACCCTTGGCCGCCCTGATGAACGACCGCCAGGGGAGCTATGTGCTGCTGAAAGATCGGGTGAAAAAGAAGACGGCGGCGTGAAAACCTATGTGGAGTTGGGGCTGTCTGATGCCAACTATGTGGCGGCGACATCCGGTGTTCAGGCAGGGGACGTGGTGCTGGTGCGGCCCAGTGCCATGGAAGGGAACAGGCAAAACCAGTTCAGTTTTGACCAGATGAACCCGGGCAGGCAGCAGATGCCTGGCGGCTTTCCCGGCGGGGGCGGTTTCCCCGGGGGAGGAGGCTTTCCGGGCGGGGGAGACAGACCATGATAAAAATGTGTGACATCAACAAATGTTACCGCCTGAGCGGAGAGGATATCCATGCTTTGAACCAGGTGAGCATTGATATCGAAGATGGTGAATATGTGGCCATCATCGGCCCCTCCGGCAGCGGCAAGTCCACCCTGATGAACATAATCGGTTGCCTGGACGTGCCTGACAGTGGAAGCTACCAACTGGCTGGCACTGACACCCGAAAGTTCTCCGGCAGGCAGCTGGCAAACTTGCGCAACACCCACATTGGCTTTATTTTTCAAGGCTTTAACCTTCTGGGCCGCTTAAACGCCTTGGAAAACGTGGAACTGCCTCTCATTTACCAAGGCCTGTCCCGGAAACGTCGCCGGTTACAGGCCATGGAAGCCCTGGCCAGCGTGGGCCTGGCTGACCGGGTGAAGCATCGCCCCCAGCAACTATCCGGCGGTCAGCAGCAACGGGTAGCTATTGCCAGGGCTCTGGCGACCAAACCTCAGCTGATCTTGGCAGATGAGCCCACCGGCAACCTGGACAGTGTCACAGGCGAAGAGATTATGGATCTGTTTGACCGCCTCAATCGGGAGGGCAATACCATTGTTCTCATCACTCATGATCAGGATATTGCAGCCCGGGCCAATCGCAGACTGTCCATTGTGGATGGCAAAATAACTGAAGAAACAGGAAAGGGGAGTGCCTGATGCAATCCGTTCACATGGCCTTCAAGTCCATCATGGGGAATAAGATGCGCTCCTTCCTCACGATGCTGGGAATCATCATCGGGGTTATCTCTGTGGTGGTATTGGTGTCTATTGGTCAAGGTGCCAACCAGTCAGTCAGCTCCAGCATCCAGCGCCTGGGGACCAACCTGCTGTCGGTAAACATCACTGCCCGCAGGAACAACCCCATCAATTTGGACAGCGTCAAAGAAATGCGCACGCTGGACGGCATAGCCCAGGCCAGCGCCGTGTCGAACAGCTCCGGCACGCTCAAGGCGGGACTAATCCAGTATGAGGACGGATCCCTCATCGCAACCACCCCGGGTTACAACTTGATCCGCAATTATCAGCTGGAGGCAGGGCGTTTCATCACCGATCCGGATGTCTCAAACCGCAGTTTTGTAGCAATACTGGGCCAGGAAGCCGCCCAGGAGCTCTTTGGCAGCACCAGTGTCGTTGGCGAGAGCTTCAGTTACCGTGGCTTCCCGTTCACCGTGGTGGGGGTGCTGTCCCCCATTGGAAGCAGCATGGCCGGTTCTGGAGACAACCTCATCATCATCCCCTTCACCGTGGGGGAACGTCTCTTTCAGCGCAAAGGAATCAGCAGTGTGTATGTGTCTGCCATATCAGCAGACTATGTGGACCAGGCGGAACATAGCCTTACCCAGTTCATGGATGAGCGCATGGTGGGGGCTTCCTCATCCACCACTTACCGGATCTACAATCAGACCTCAGCCCTGGAAACCTTGAGCAACGCAACCGCAACCCTTACCTTGATGCTTGGAGGTATCGCAGCCATCTCTTTGCTGGTGGGCGGTATCGGGATTATGAACATCATGCTGGTATCGGTGTCCGAGCGCACACGGGAAATCGGCATCCGCAAGGCCATTGGTGCCTCTCGCAGCAAGATTCTCAGCCAGTTTCTGGTGGAAGCTTTGGTGGTGAGTGTGTTGGGTGGACTTTTGGGCTTGGGCATCAGCATAGGAGCCATTCATTTGCTGG
>CALCSA010000154.1 GCA_937894185.1 uncultured Clostridia bacterium
GGCTGGACAGCGCCGGGGAATTGCTGCTCCGCCGCCTGATCGAAAACTTGGATGAAAACGGCTACCTGAGCTGTTCCAGAGAGCAGCTGGCCCTTTCTCTGCAGGTCACACTTTCAAGGCTGGAAGAAGCGTTGGAGGTGCTCCACCGCATGGACCCCGCCGGAGTGGGGGCCGAGGATTTGCGGGAATGCCTTTTGATTCAGGCACAGCGGATGGAAGACCCTCCTCCCCTTCTCCTGCAGCTGATTGACGGCCATCTGGACACTTTGGCCAAAAATCGTCTGGACAAGCTAGCCCTTGATCTGAATGTCACCATGGAAGAAGTGAAGGAGGCCCGCGGGCAGCTTCTGGAGCTGAACCCCAAGCCGGGTAACGGATACTGCGCCTACAACGCCATCCCCTACATCCGCCCCGACCTGTTTGTGGTGCATTTTGAAGACCGCTTTGAGATTATCTACAATGATTATCACCTGCCCAAGGTTACCCTGAACACCTTTTACCGCAGTGTTGCCAATAGCGGAGACAAGGAAGCCACCGCCTACATACAGGAACGGCTCCAAAAGGCCGAGCACCTTATTTCCAACATCAACCAGAGGAAAACCACCATTATGGATTGCGCCGGCTCCATTCTCCAGCGGCAAACCCGGTTCTTCAAGGAGGGACCCGGCAATCTGGTGCCTATGACTCTGGCCGACGTGGCAGATGATTTAGGGGTACACCCTTCCACGGTCAGCCGGGCGGTCAGCGACAAATACCTGCAGTGCCAATGGGGAACCTACCGGCTGGGGGACTTCTTTTCCCGGAATGTAAGCCAAAAATCCGAGAACACCTCTCAGGATATGGCCATCACACAATTGCAGCGGATCATCGAGGAGGAGGACCCCCAAAAGCCATGTTCCGATCAGCAGCTGACTCTGCGTCTGGAACAGCTGGGAATTTGCATCTCCCGGCGCACGGTGGCCAAATACAGGGACCTTGCGGGCATCCCCTCTGCCACGGGACGCAAAAAGTTTTAGCCCCTGC
>CALCSA010000155.1 GCA_937894185.1 uncultured Clostridia bacterium
CTACATCAGGGGGCTTCTTGTCTATTGTCCGTTTTTACTGGTCCTGTTCATTCTGAGTCGGGGGCTTTTGCTCTGCCAACATTCTATTCAGCTGGAGACAGGGGCCGTCTCCGGCGGGTTTGCCACTTGGATGGAGAGGATGATGATATCCTCCAAGGGTTTATCGTTTTTAGTGGAAACCGCCATCATGGCCTCCAAAACCTCCAACCCCTCCACCACCTGACCAAAGACGGTGTGCTGCCAGTCCAGATGGGGAGTGCCCCCCAGCTCCCGGTACTTTTCTATGACAGGGGCGGGGAACTGCGCCTGTTGCATCTGGTCCAGCATCTCATCGGTGACAGGGTAGCCCTCCACAATAAAGAACTGGCTCATGTTGGAATTGGGACCGGAATTGGCCATGCTCAAAGCCCCGCGGAAGTGCCATAAATCCATGGAAAACTCATCTTCAAAGGGAAGGCTGGCTCCCTTTTCGTCCTTGTAGATGCTCTCGCCCCCCAGCCCGTCCCCGTTGGGCGAACCGCCCTGAGCCATAAATTGTGGAATAATCCGGTGAAAAATCTTTCCGGTGTAGTAGCCCTGCTGGGCCAGCCCGATAAAATTATTCACCGCTTTAGGCGCTTTTTCGGGAAAGAGCTTTGCCTTGATGGTCCCCAAGGTAGTTTCTATCACCACCAGAGTGTCCTCGGGTGTCACCTGCTGAAATTGCAGGAGCTGAACAGGCTGGTCGTAATCGGCGTTGTTGGCGGTATCCGTCAGGGAGGAATCGCCTTCCGGGGCGGAAGATCCCTCGGCGGGAGGGGTTTGTTTATCCCGGCCGGAGCAGCCGACAACCAGAATCAGGCTGAGCAACAGTGCCAGCTTTTTCACGGTAGCGGTCATTCCTTTCTCACAAGCCTGTGTAAAAAAACACAGGGTAATAAAAAGTATTATACCGTAATTTTCCGGGAAAGCAAAGGGGGAATTCATCCCAATCGTCAGGAAGCCAAACAATCTTTTTGTATTTGGCTTTGGCAGTTTTCTTTCCCGTTCAATCATAAATCGGGATAGCTTGTCATAGGGATGATAGGGGAGGGATGGAGCTGTGTATATGGCCACAACCATGAAAATTATCTTGCTGGCAGTGGGGATTCTGCTGTTTGTGGTGTATAGCCGCATGGGCCGGTTGCTGCGCTGCATGTTGTTTACCGCCACCACCGGGCTAGTCTCCATGGGACTGGTGTGGCTGTTGGGCAAGGCCTTTATCATTGGGGTGAGCATCACGCCGTTTTCTCTGCTTACCGCCGCTGTGTTGGGGCTTCCGGGGGTGCTGACCATGCTGCTGATACAGCTGATCTGACGGCCCAAACTTCCAGCTGCCGCCAAACCGGGGAAATGGAATCGTTCCGGCTTCCCGGTTTTTTGATTTGCCCCAAAGGTGATTCCAAGACAAACTGGTAAGCTTGTCAATATTTTTCCTTGCTATCCCTTGCAACCGGGTATAAAATATGATATGATACTAATTGCGCAATTGCACGGGGTGTGCATATGCGCCTGTAGCTCAGTGGATAGAGCACCGGCCTCCGGAGCCGGGAGCGGAGGTTCGATTCCTCTCAGGCGTACCAAGATTATCAGGCTAAAATAGATGCGCAATTGTATCTATTTTAGCCTGATTTTATGTTATACTAAGATATATCGTTAGATAAGAGAACTATTTTATAAGATTTGCAGAGGAGCAGCTTTATGAAATGCCCTTATTGCGGGAATAGCATGGAGTCCGGCACTTTGCGAAGCCGAGGAAGCAATTATTTTTTACCGGATGGTGAAAAACCATCAAAAGTTGCATTTTATACTAAGAAATATCTAAATAAAGCAAATGCAGTTTCGCTGCCTCCATCTCCATATGAGGCATCTCTTCCTGTAGAATGGCCAGTAGCGCATTGCTGCCGTGATTGCCACAAAATTATAATTGCCTATTAAAGATTATGGCTTAAGCTAAACTCCTTACGCGTCGATTTTGTACTAATGCCCCACAAAAGAACCGCTTGGTTATCACGAAAACCAAGCGGCTTTTTCTTTGGATTTTTGATCCGGCGGGGTAGCCTTCCACCACCGATGGGTGAAAGGTCTGGCAGTTGGCGGGCCGGGCACTTCGGGGAATATACAGCAGCCGCCACAGCGCAGCCCAAGGCGATGGGAACGTCCTATTCCACCACCTGTGCCCGGTACTTTTGCATCATGGAAGTAAACAGTTCGGCGGGGGTGGGCGGAGTCCATGTAATAGCGTTGGCCCCGGCGTCAATGGTTTCGGCAATGGTTTGGGCATTGGGGCCGCCTGTGGCCATAATGGGGACCTTGGGGAACTCCCGGCGCAACTTGCGCACCAGATCGGGAGTTTTGGCGGCGGCCGAGATGTTGAGGATGGCAGCTCCTGCTTGGAACCGCCCTTCAATATCTTCATATTCGCTGACCACGGTGACTACAATGGGAATATCCACGATCTGGCGCATTTCCCGTATGGTTTCGTTGGGAGTCGGCGCATTGACCACCACACCCATGGCTCCCTGAAACTCGGCATCGGAGGCCAGATGTACCACTCGGGTACCTGTGGTGGTTCCGCCGCCTACGCCGCAGAACACCGGAACATCGGCGGCCAGCATCAGCGCATGGGTGATAATGGGCTGCGGGGTAAAGGGATAAATTGCGATGACAGCATCGGCGTTGCAATTGCGGATAACTGCCACATCGGTAGAAAAGACGATGCTTTTGATGCGCTTGCCAAAGATGGCGATGCCGCTGCACCGCCGAATCTCTTCCGGTACCAGAATCATATGGCTGCGCAGGTTACCGGTGTACTCCGGGATGTATTTCCGGTTCACAGAAAGCCCTCCTTTTTTGAATAATATTACTTTGGTTATCTGTAT
>CALCSA010000156.1 GCA_937894185.1 uncultured Clostridia bacterium
GATATTCTTTCCACCCTCAAGGCACCGGATTTTTCCGGCGGCGGCTATGTGGTCTACCGGGAAGAGGAAATGCGCAAAATTGTAGAAACCGGGCGGGGCGGTATTAAAATCCGGGCCCGGTACTCTTACGATCCAGCCGGGGCCTGCATTGACATCACCCAAATCCCCCCCACCACCACGGTGGAGGCCATTATAGACAAGGTGGTGGATTTGATGAAGGGAGGAAAGATCCGGGAAATCGCCGACATGCGGGATGAGACGGACCTTTCCGGCCTGAAACTGACCATTGATCTGCGCAGGGGAGTAGACCCGGATAAGCTGATGCAGAAGCTGTTTCGCCTTACCCCCTTGGAGGATAGCTTTTCCTGCAACTTCAACATCCTTATTGGGGGAACCCCTCGGGTTATGGGGGTTCGGGAGATACTGCAGGAATGGATTGCCTTCCGGCAGGAGTGTGTCAAGCGCAGAACCTACTTTACCCTTGCCCAAAAGAAAAAAAGCCTGCATTTGATGTTGGGCCTGCGCAAAATTCTTCTGGACATTGACAAGGCCATCAAAATCGTGCGGGAAACCGAGCAGGAGCGGGAAGTTGTACCCAATCTGATGATCGGCTTCGGCATCGATGAGGTACAGGCGGAGTATGTCGCCGAAATTCGGCTGCGCAACCTCAACCGGGAATACATCCTCCGGCGGACTCAGGAGGTGGAAAACCTCAAGAATGAGATCGCCGATCTGGAGGATATTCTGGCCAATCCTCGCCGGATACGCACCATCATCAGCCGGGAGCTGGGAGAAGTGGTAAAAAAGCATGGCCAGCCCCGCAAAACCCTGCTCTACTACCCCGGCGACGAGGACGACGTGGATTTGGAAGAAGAGGTTGCCGATTATCCGGTGCATCTCTTCTTCACACAAGAAGGCTACTTCAAGAAGATTACCCCTCAATCCTTGCGGATGAGCGGTGAGCAAAAGCTAAAGGAAGGGGACATCTTGGTACAGGAGCTGCTTTCTTCCAACACCGCACAGCTTTTGTTCTTTTCTGATCAGCATCAGGTTTACAAGGCCGATGCCGCCGATTTTTCCGACACCAAAGCCAGTGTTTTGGGAGATTTTATCCCTGCCAAACTGGGGATGGACGAAGGGGAAAACGCCATCTACATGGCGGTGACCAAAGACTATACCGGATACATGCTGTTCTTTTACGAGAACGGCAAGGTAGCCAAGGTGGATCTTTCTGGCTACGCCACCAAAACCAAGCGCAAGAAACTGCTGGCCGCTTACTCCGACAGGTCACCCTGTGTGGCCATCTATCAGATTGAGGAGGACGGAGAGTTTTTGCTGCGGGCCAACAACGAGCGCTCTTTGTTGATGCACTCGGGAGCGCTGGCCTCCAAAGCCACCAAAAATGTTCAGGGTGTACAGGTGATGACCTTGCGCAAAAACCTTGTGGAAACAGTGCTGCCTTATCAGGAAGGGATGCTGGAAAATCCCCACCGGTTTCGCACCAAAACTTTGCCAAGCACCGGCTCCTTTCTCAAAGCAGAGGATAAGGGAGAGCAGCTCCACCTGTAATAAGATATTAAATAACCGGGTTGCCGTCTGATATGATAGCAGCCCAGTTTTTTTATAGATAGCAGCCTCTGTTTGCTCAACCTTTCAGCAGGGCGCGGCGTTCCCGATAGTCGGGCAAGATACTTTCAATGAGAGAGTAAAACTCCAGCCCGTGGTTTTTGTGCCGGATATGGGCCAGCTCGTGAACTACCACATAATCGATGGCTGCCAGTGGGTAGCTCATCAGGCGGCAGGAAAAACAAAGCCTGTTTCGAAAGCTGCAACTGCCAAAACGGGTTCTGGCGGCTGTAATAGTCACAGCGGCAGGGGAGAGGTCCATGAGATTGGCATAGTACTTCACCCGCTGGGGAATCAACTGCCGCCCCAATTGAGCCAGAGCATCCAGTTCCTCCGGTGTTGGCTCCGGATGAGTCAGACGGCGCTGCCGCTGAACCTCCTGATGCTTGGCAATCCATGAACTTTTTTCCAGCAAAAAACGTTCGATTTCTTGTTGAGGCAATCTCATAGGGGCTCGCACCAGAATCGTCCCATCTCGTGTGATCTCGACCGCCATTGTTTTGCGCTTGGAGCGCTTGAGTTCATATTCCATGCCACAGCTCCCTTGTAGGATGTATGAACAGAGTATAGCATACTTTTAAATCAAAGGGGAGTTGTAGGGGGTGTGACTGCGAACTTCAAACTCTAACCTCCCCTATATTGCGCTAAATAAAAGAAAAGTAACCGCCCCCAATTGGAAGCGGCTATTTCTT
>CALCSA010000157.1 GCA_937894185.1 uncultured Clostridia bacterium
TGGACTGGCGGTCCAGCACCTCCAGATACTCTGCGGCCTTGCCTTCCAGATGCTCCTGCCCCAGCAAATCCACGTAGTTAATGATGGAGGTGAGGGGGGTTTTGATGTCGTGGGAAACGTTGGTGATCAGCTCGGTTTTCAGGCGCTCGCTGCGCATTCGCTGCTCCACGGCAGCCACCATTCCCTGGGCGATGCTCCCAAGGTTTTCCCCATGCTCCCTAAGGACCGGGAGCATGTATTTCGTATCCACCTTGTAGTCCAGAGCACCTGCCGCCAGCTTTCTTCCTCCCTGCTGCAACCTTTGCAGGCCGATGGAAAGATAGCAGAAGAAGCAGAACAGGGCAAAATTGAAAAGGAGGAAGAAGATTACCCCCACTGCGGCGCTGTAGCTTGCAAACATCACGGCGGAGCAGAAGAGATTGACCAGAGTGATGGCCGCAAATCCCAGTGCCGTCTTCCAGATGAGAGGGATGTTTCTCGCGAGGCCCGCCAGCATATCCCAGCACCAGCGGAGCATCCCGCCAAACACTCTGCGGCAAAAGGTATGGAATCGCCAGACCAGAGTGCCCTGCCAAGGCTTTCCGTATTTGATCCGGGTGGCAAGACTGAGGCAAAAAGCCAGAGCCACGGCTCCCGCCAAGGTGAGGAAAATCGTCAGCACCGCTATATAAAAGACGTGATCCATGTAAAAAGCATCCAACGCGATGCTGACCAGAAGGGCAACCAAAAAGGCGGCCCCGCCAAAGTACAGCTCCAAGGGGATTTTATCCATCAGGTTGAGGGTGATACCCTCCCGTCCCTTCCGGTGGCCTGCCGCAGAAAACAGAAAGGGAACAACCACCAGAAACACCAGAGCGGCCTGCGCCAAGCTCATGGGCAGGGCCCGGCGCAGGGGATAGATCAGGTTGAAAAACTGGTAGTCCCGGTAGAACCAGTCCTCTGCGGTGATGGGGCTTTGAATCCACCAGCGAACGGTAAATCCATCAATGAGCTGAGTTCCCTGCAAGCCTGATTCTTCCGGCAGATAGTTGCTTAAAACCACCCTTCCCTGTGGGTCTGCCAGCTCAAAGGCAAAATTAGTATGCTGCCGATCAAACCAGTCAGCCATCTCCCGGTTGGTCAGGCCCTGCCGATACCAGTCGTAAACCCGGTAGGAGTTGTTGTCCGCTTCCTGCTTACACCGCTGTGTATCGTAAAAGTTCAAGTCATCCTGAAACAGCCCCCCATCATACAGATACTCGATCCCTATGACGGAAATGGCCATGACACCGATGCTGAGAACGGCCAGAATAGAAGCAACGATTTTTGCGATCAGGCTGCTGCGCAAGTTTTTCACTGACGCGCCTCCTTTTCAAATTTATAGCCCAGCCCCCATACCACCTTGAGATACCGGGGTTCGCTGGGGTTAATTTCGATTTTTTCCCGCAGATGGCGGATGTGAACCGCCACGGCGTTGTCCGAACCAAAGGCGCACTCGTTCCACACCTGCTCATAAATTTGAATGGTGGAATAGATCCGCCCCGGGCTTTGGATCAGCAGCTTGAGGATGTTGTACTCGATGGGGGTGAGAGAAACAGGCTCTCCGTCCACCTGTACCTCCTTGGTTTCATCGTCCAGCTCCACGCCGCCAATGCGGTAGACGCTGGTTTTTTGGGGCATTCCTCCCAAACGGGTGTAGCGCCGCAGTTGACTTTTGACCCGGGCCAGAACCTCCACCGGGTTGAAGGGCTTGGTGATGTAGTCGTCCGCCCCTATATTGAGGCCCAGCACCTTGTCCGAATCCTCGCTTTTGGCGGTCAGGAGGATGATGGGGATGTTGCAGTCCTTCCGCAGATGGGCGGTTGCCGCAATGCCATCCAGCTCGGGCATCATAATATCCATCAGGATGAGATGAATTTCCTCCCGCTCTACCACCTCAATGGCCTGGCGGCCGGTGTAGGCTTCCAACAGGTTGTAGCCCTCCGCCCCCAGATAAATCTTCAAAGCGGCGACGATATCTTTATCGTCATCGCAGATCAGTATGTTGTACATGCTCCTCACTCACTTTCTCAAAAACTATTGTATCAGGAAACAGTTTGAGATAACAGAGGGAAAATCTTTAAGGTTCTATTAAGGATTGGCGCTGATTGCTCAATGTTACAAAGATCGTTCCTTACAAAAGGATGCCGGGGCCTTGACTTTGAAAGGCTTCGGCTTTTTCGTTTCCAAAACAGGAACTTTTGGCGGGATTGGAAGTATAGGTGAAAGGCCTTTCAATTTTTCCTTGGAGGTGAACCGATGCCCCACGGCAACGAGCATGTGTTTTGCTGGCTCTGCGC
>CALCSA010000158.1 GCA_937894185.1 uncultured Clostridia bacterium
CTCCGCCATCAAGCGGGAATACGGCGTCAAGGATTTCAGCAACATCATGCCGGGACACGGCGGTATTCTGGACCGGTTTGACAGCCTGTTGTTTACTCTGCCTGCTGTCTACGCCACCGTCCGCCATATTGAGCTCCTCACCTTTCTATAGAATCTTCGCGTCTTTGCGCTGGAATGGCAGACGCTTTTACATAATTGCCCGCCCTTGTTCATACACTCAAATGGAAGGCCGTCTTTGATGAAAGGGCGGCTCAAGATAGGAAAGTGAGAGATCCATTGACACAGTTACCTGAAAAACACATCGCAGTGCTGGGCTCTACCGGCTCCATCGGCCGCCAGACGCTGGAGGTTTGCCGCAGTCTGGGCATCCGGCCGGCGGCTCTCACCGCCCATTCCAACACAGAGCTTCTGGAGGCTCAGGCCCGGGAGTTCTTGCCCCAACTGGTGGTGGTGGCGGAGGAATCTCTGGCATCTTCGCTAAAAATTGCTCTGGCCGATACCCCGGTGCAGGTGGCTGCCGGTCCTCAGGCATTGGAGGAGGCCGCCACTTTGCCTTTGGCCGACACGGTGGTGGGAGCCATTGTAGGGATGGCGGGGCTTGCTCCGGTGCTGGCCGCCGCCAAGGCGGGCAAGACCATTGCTTTGGCCAACAAGGAACCTTTGGTTTCGGCAGGAGCACTGGTGACCGCCGCCGTCAGGGAGCACGGAGCACGGCTGGTACCGGTGGACAGCGAGCACAGCGCCATCTTCCAGTGCCTCCACGCAGGAGAGGGCCGGGATGTGGCGGGGGTGCTCCTCACGGCTTCCGGGGGGCCCTTCTTCGGCAAAAGCCGGGAGGAGCTGGCAGCGGTGACGGTAGCCGATGCTCTCAAGCATCCCAACTGGGTGATGGGAGCCAAAATCACCGTGGACAGCGCCACCCTGATGAACAAGGGGCTGGAGCTTATTGAAGCCATGTGGCTCTTTGGCCTGACCCCGGATCAAATTGAAATCGTGGTTCACCGGCAGAGCATCATCCATTCGGGGGTGGTTTTTGCCGACGGCAGTCTGGTGGCCCAGATGGGGCTGCCCGACATGCGCACCGCTATTCAGTATGCCCTCACCTATCCCCGCCGGTATCCGGTGGAGGGGATGTCCCCATTAAGCCTGACCCAAATCGGTTCCCTTAGCTTTGCGGCTCCCGACCGCAGCACCTTTGCCTGTCTGGCCGCCTGTGAGTCGGCAGCCCGCAAGGGCGGGTTGTATCCGGCGGCGGCAGGTGGCGCCAACGAGGAAGCGGTGGCTCTCTTTTTAGAGGGGAAGCTGCCCTTCCTGCAAATTGGGGAACTGGTGCAGGGGGCGGTGGAAACCCTCCGCCTGACCCGAAAGGTCACCCTTGCCACCGTGCTGGAGGCCGACGCCGCAGGCCGGGAGTATGTCCGTCAATTCCACAAATAACAGAGGTACGCAATGAATATCCTTTTCACCATCATCGCAGCTGTGTTTGTCTTTAGCCTCCTCATCTTTGTCCACGAGCTGGGGCACTTTATTACCGCCAAGGCCAGTGGGATTCAGGTGAACGAGTTTGCTTTGGGGATGGGCCCCAAGCTCCTTTCCTTCGGCTCGGGGGAAACGGTTTATTCCCTGCGGCTCTTTCCCATCGGCGGCTTTTGCGCCATGGAGGGCGAGGACGAAGAAAGCCACAATCCCAGAGCCTTTGGCAACGCGGCGCTCTGGAAGCGGGCTATCGTGCTGGTGGCCGGCTCCGCCATGAACCTGCTGCTGGGGCTTCTGGTCCTCACTTGGTTTTCCTCTCAACTAAGCCTGATCGGTACCACCCAGGTGGCCCGCTTTACCGAAAACGCCGTCACCAATCAGGTGCTTCAGCCGGGGGACATCATCACCCGGGTGGGGGGCAAAAAGGTGCGAACCAGCAACGATCTGCAATACCGGCTGATCCGGGACCGGGACGGAATTGTGGAGATGGAGGTGGAGCGGGAGGGCAAACTGATCCCCCTCACCGTCACCTTTGCCATGGTGGAAGCCGATGAGGGTATCTTTCTCCCGGTGCTGGACTTTATGGTGGTAGGGGTGGAGAAAACCCCCGGGCGAGTGATCGCCAACGCCTTTGACTGGACCGGCATGTATATTAAACAAGTCTGGGGCTCTCTGGTGGATCTTATCACCGGACGCTTCTCCCTGGCTCAGCTTTCGGGGCCGGTTGGGGTGACCAGCGTCATCGGGGAGGCTGCCTCCAGCGGGTACGCCGCCGGATACCAGCAAGGCGGCTTTTGGGAGGGTTTTCGCCAAAGCTTACAGAGCATCCTGCACCTGATGAGCTTTATCACCGTCAACTTGGGGGTATTCAACCTCCTTCCCTTTCCCGCTCTGGACGGGGGGCGGCTGTTCTTTTTGGCCATCGAGGCGGTGCGCCGCAAGCCGGTGCCGGCCAAGTACGAATCCTTTGTGACAGCCGCCGGATTTATGCTGCTCATCGGCCTGATTGTAGTGGTCACCTTTAACGACATCGTCAAGCTGGTGTCGTCCTTCTGGGGAGGATAAACATCTTGGGAAACAATACGAAGAAAATCATCGTCGGGGGAGTCGCCATGGGAGGCGGCGCTCCCGTTTCGATTCAGTCCATGCTCAGCGCGCCGGCCCGCGACATAGCCGCCAATCTGGCGCAGGCCAAAGAGCTGCAGGAGGCCGGCTGCGATATTTTGCGGGTGGCTGTTCCCGACCGGGAAAGCATAGCTCTCATCCCCGCCCTCAAGGAGGCGGTGGACATGCCTTTGGTAGCGGATATTCACTTTGACTACCGGCTGGCTTTGGAGGCGGTGGCGGCGGGAGCCGATAAAATCCGCCTCAACCCCGGCAACATCGGCGGGGAGGATCAGGTGCGCCAAGTAGCGGATGCCTGCCGGAAAAAGAAGGTCCCCATCCGGGTGGGGGTCAACTCCGGCTCTATTGAACAGGACCTGCTGGAGCGGTACGGGCGCACCCCTCAGGCTCTGGCGGAAAGTGCTTTGCGTCACGTAAGCATGCTGGAGCGTTTTGATTTTACCGATATTGTGGTGGCCATTAAATCCAGCGATGTGGCCGAAACGGTGGCGGCAAACCGTCTGCTGGCCCGGCAGACCGCCTATCCCCTGCATCTGGGGGTGACCGAGGCGGGAACCCCCACCATGGGGATTTTAAAGTCCGCCGCCGCTTTGGGCAGCCTGCTGCTGGACGGCATCGGCGACACCATCCGCATTTCCCTCACCGCTCCCCCGGTGGAGGAGGTCCGGGTTGCCCAAAACCTTCTCAAAGCCTTGAGACTGCGGGGAGGCATTCGCATCGTCTCCTGCCCCACCTGCGGCCGCTGCAAAATCGGCCTGATGGATTTGGCTGTTCAGGCGGAAAAAGCTCTTGCGCATCTGGAAGGGGACCTCACCGTGGCAGTGATGGGCTGCGCCGTCAACGGCCCGGGGGAAGCCTCCCACGCCGATATTGGCGTGGCGGGCGGCGACGGGGGGGGGCTGCTCTTTGCCAAGGGCAAGCCTTTGAAGAAGGTACCCTTTGACGAGATTCTGCCCCAACTGGTGGGGCTGGTTGAGGAAGCTCTGCGGTAGCGGTTTCGTCTCTGCTAAAGTGGGGTTTCCCGGTTACTGAACAAAGTTACTAAACAAACGGAGGTGATTCCATGTGGATTTTATATGCGCTGTTGGGGGCGTTTTTTGCAGCCTGTACCTCCATTCTCGCCAAAATCGGGATTGAAAACGTCAACTCCAATTTACCCACCGCCCT
>CALCSA010000159.1 GCA_937894185.1 uncultured Clostridia bacterium
ATGCTCATCGATGCCGGCAGCACGGAGCCCGCCGAATACGCCGGCAACACCACCGGCCGCATCCCGGCCGCCCAATTTTTGAAGGAGCGGAAAGTGGATCATCTCGATTTGATGGTCAACTCCCATATCCACGAGGACCATCTGTGCGGCCTGCTTCCCGTTGCGCAGCAGATTCTGCCCCGGCAATTCTGGCAGAACCTTCCCGTGGATTTCTGGCGGCAGATACCCCATCTGCCCCCATCCATCAAGCAGGTTTGCGCCATCAACGATTACCGCAGTTTGTGCAGCTATCTGGAAGCAGAGGGGACGAAAATTTCCTCCATTGCCGCTTCGGAGCAGGTCTTTCCCCTTTGCCGCAACCTGACCCTGCAGGTGCTGGCTCCCTCCTCCATGCAGGTGAGGCAGCTGGAGCGGATGTTTCGGGAGGTTTGCGATGCTCCCCACGAAGAAGCCTGCCGTGTTGCCGTCACCCGTTTGGACTATGCCATGAACAACTACAGTCTGATCTTTCTGCTGGAGTATGAGGGGGTGCGGATTCTGCTGCCGGGGGATACCAATCGGGACGGATACGCCGAAATAGCGGGGGATATTGCCGCTCACATCTTTAAGGTGGGGCATCACAGCCAGCTGGATGGCGCAAGCCCGGAGCTGATGGACCGCATTCGCCCGGAGTATGTGGTATCCTGCGCCTCCAGCGACTGCCGCTTTGGCAGCGCCCATCCCGAGATTTTACAGATGATGGAACAAAAAGGCGCAAAGTTATTCTTCTCTGATTGTCCCTATGTGCCGCCCTACACCAATGGACTACAGCCTCATCATGCGGTAGAGTTTGCCATTTCCGGCGGCGGCATCACCCCGCGCTATCTCGTCTGCCAAGAGGCAACCTGATCACTCGCAAACCCCTTGGATTTTCACAAAACGACATTAAAAACACAAACCTGTCATGAAGCCATGACAGGTTTGTTCTATTTATGGGAGGCGCAGCTTCCTTTGTGTCTGTTTAGCTTTGGGGTTTTTCCTGCTGCTGTTGCCGCAGCTCACGGATTTCATCCAGACGAATATCGGCCTGCCGGCGCATCAGGGGAGTGCCGGCGCGGTTGGTTTTGACTTGGAAGAAGAAGTTGCGGGCCTGATCCAAATCCCCCAGCTTCTGATGCAAATCCCCGATGACAAAGCAGATTTGCTGATCCCTGCGGTCGCTGAAGGTATAGTGCTCGTAAGCGTAGGAAAAATCCTTCAGAGCTTGCCGCACCGCATAAAGCATCATTGCCTCATCGCCGCAGTCGTCGTAGATGCGGCAGAGCTTTTGCCAGAGGCTTCCGGTCACCACCTGATGCTCGTCAAAGCAGTGGGGAGCGCAGATCAGCGCCAGATAATACCCTGCAAAGACGGAGAAAGTATCCCGCTGATCCCCGGTTTTCAATTTAACCTTTTCCGGAATATAGGGGGAGACGGCCTGAAACACCTGAGACCAGGCCCCCTTGGATGTGGTAGAAAAACTGTCGCCCTGGGCGGAAAACAAGCAGGATGGGCAGGTAATAATCTCGTAGTAAAGGGGTTCTATATCCTTGTACCGCACCCGCAGGTCCGGGTCGGTGGATTCCCGGCGCAGCTTTGTGGTGATGATGCTCAGTTGCTTGAAGGAGTTGCCGCACAGCGGGCAGGTAACGGAATCCAGATACAGGCAATCTGATTGATGGTTGAGCGGGAGAGTGTAGGAGCCGTGCCCCTTGGGAAAGAGTGCGCTGGCGGCGCTAGAGGCTGCTTTTGGGGAAAGCCTGCCGATTTCCATCAGCAGATTTTGATGTTCCTGAGACAGTGTGTCCAGCCGCTTACAGATTTTTTCCATCAATACAAAGGTGAGCTCCGGCTGGTTGCAAAAAAGCTCCCCAATGTTTTGCCGGTTGATACCGATGGCAATGAGCTCGGTGAGCGCCACCACTGTTTCTGCCCGGGTTTTTTCGGCAAACAAAGTCATCTCGCCAAAGAAATCTCCCGCCGACAAGGTATCGGTCATCACCTCGCCCGGCATCTTGTAATGTTTGTATACACCTGCATTGCCGTGGAGCAAAATAAACATTTCGGTGGAACTGCTGTCCCCTTCCCGGGCAATGACCATTTCCGGTAAATATTTTTTAACCCCCGGCATCTTCAGCAGGGAATTTAAGTTGATCAAACCGCTTGACCCCCTACATATCATTCGCTGTTAACCAGCTTATGCTTTTGTATTATTATATGTAATTATATCACATAAGGGTTAAAAAACAAATAAATAGAAGACTGAGATGATAAAAAAAGAGTATGTTACGAGAAATTCCCGCAAACATACCCTTTTAAAAGATAAAATTTTACTAGGCTTTGGCTTTTCCTTCATTGGCCCATTCGTCAAAGCCCTGCATCACCCGGTCCAAGGTTTTGTAGCTGATTTCGGGCAGGGTGCCGCCCCATACTTTTTCGGCGGCGGCAAAGCCTTGCTGTACTGCTCCCCGCAAAGCCTCAATCTTGGAAGGGTCTCCTCCCGAAATGGCCTTGGCAAACTCCAGAATCCGCATGGCGGTCTTTTCCACACCCCACTCTCCGTCCTCGGAGATGGCCTGCTGCGCCTGTGCCTGAGTGGCCTGATCAATTTCCAGAAGCTGATTCATGGCGCTTTCCGCCATGGTACCCTGATTTTTAAACAGACCCTGCACCATCTTTTTAAAGGCCGCAACGTTGTTGGAAAGATCGGCCTTCATGGATTGGACCTTCTCCATATCCGGCTTGTACTGGGGGGATTTGACAAAGGTGTCGGTCTTGGGAACAGAGGAGTTCTCCCGCTCTTGCTCCACCTTCTCGGTATTCTCCGCAGTTTTGACCTTGGTATCGTAAACCGCGGACTGGTAATTGTACAAATTGTTATTGATGGGTGTAGACATATAACCTCTCCTTCCGGCTTTCCTGCAAAACATAAATGGAATCATTTAGGACATAAGCTTCTACTCATATATTCGTCCGATTGACCCACTTCTTTAGGCTTTGCAAACTAAAAAGGTAAATATTCACAAAGCTATGAGAGATTCCGCCCCCTTGGAATCCCAAAAAGCTCCCCGGTGGCTGTACAGTCACCGGGGAGCGGGAAGGAAGGTTCCAGCTTAAAAGAACCTGAGGGCCCGCAGCAGGTAGATGCCTACAAAGGCGGTTAAACCGCTGAACAGAGTGGTCAGGGCCACCACTTGGGCGGTGAACTGGGGCTTTACGTTGTACTGGCGGGCCATAATGGCACAGGAGTTGGCACAGGGAGAGGCAAACAGGACAAAGAGAGCTCCCAGCTCCGGGCCGCGAAAACCCAGAGCCACAAAGATGGGGAGCATCACCACCGGAACAAAAATCAGGCGGGTCATGGACATGAGAACGACCCGGCGGGCGTGATCCATCTCCTTCTCCAGGGAAATTTGAGTGCCCAGTACCACCAGACAAAGGGTAGAGGCAACGCCGCCCAAATTCAGCAGGGTGGTTTCTAAAAAAGTGGGAAAGGTAAAATGGATGAGGGACGCTATAACCCCCAGAACGGTGGCGATGATCAGGGGGTTGCGCACCACCTTGGAGATGGTGCTTTTCAGCAGAGCGCCCACGGAGGTGTTTTGTTCGCTATCCGCCACACTAAAAAGAAACAAAGTCAAAAAGTTAAAGGGGATGGTGGCCACCGGAATGAGCATGGAGGCAATGCGCACGCCCTCCTGCCCGAACATGTTCTGAGCCAGCGGAATGCCCAGCATTATGTAGTTGGACCGAAATCCCACATGAACACAGGCTGCCAGCCATTCCTTATCCTTTACCACAGAGCCTAAGATCAGCAGCAGTGCGGTGAACAGGGCGAGAATGCCGAGAAAAGCGCTGGTAATCAGCCGGGGGGAAAAATCGGACCGAAAGTCGATGGCCCGGATGTTGTTGAAGGTGAGAACCGGAAGAAACAGCTTGAAGCATAGGGCCGAAAGCCGCTTGCTGGTCTCCTCGTCCACCGT
>CALCSA010000160.1 GCA_937894185.1 uncultured Clostridia bacterium
GACAACAAGAAGATGTCCAAATCGGCGGGCAACTTCTTCACCATTCGGGATGTGGCGGAAAAGTACGGTTACGAGCCCATCAAGTTCCTGTACCTGCAGGCTCATTACCGCAGCCCCATCAACTACAGTTTTGAGATTCTGGAGCAATGCAAAGCCGCTCTGGACCGCCTCTACTGCTGCCGGGATAACTTGGATTTCGCCATGAAGAATCACGGGGAAAAGGACGGCAGCGAGCAGGAATTCTACTCTCTGCTGGAGCAGCGCAGAGCTCAGTTTGTCACCGCCATGGACGACGACCTCAACACCGCCGACGGTCTGGCCGCTCTGTTTGATCTGGTGCGGGACTGCAACACCTACTTTTCCGCCGCCTGCTCTTTGAGCGCCGCTCAGGCAGCGGTGGCCCTCTTTGATGAGATTTGCTCCGTATTGGGGATTCTGTACAACCGCAAGGCTCCCCAGTCTCTGGACGCGGAAATCGAAGGTCTGATCGAGGAGCGCCAGCAAGCCCGTAAAGCCAAAAACTTTGCCCGGGCCGACGAAATCCGGGATCAACTGGCAGCCCGGGGTATCCGTCTGGAAGATACCCCCCAAGGCGTCAAGTGGCATCAGGAGTAACACAACAGGCCATTTAAAAAATATACCATAGCATATCAGCGGCCGCCGCAGGTTCTTTCCTGCGGCGGCCGCTGATTTTGCGTTGCAATTATTTGTCACACGGAGTGACCGCTCCAGACATATACTGCTAACAGCAGATTCCATGGCTTAGAGCATTGCCGGTTCCGGGAGGAAAGCCCGGTACGTTGGCCGCTAATTCACAGGATTTTGCCCAGCGCTGCCGGTGTCCCACAACCCGTCGGCAGCGCTTTATCTTGCGGGGATGTTCCAAGCTGGGGAACAATCCAACAACAATCTATTTTGGAAGGGAGCTGTGCTTTCGTTTGAACCGGTACAAAATTTGTGTGTACGCCATTTGCAAAAATGAAGAAGAATTTGTAGACCGATGGATGGACGCGGTATCCGAAGCGGATTTGGTGGTGGTGGTGGATACCGGGTCCACCGACGGAACGGTGGAAAAGCTGCGGAGCAGAGGGGCTGCTGTTTATCAGGAAAAAATTTCTCCTTGGAGGTTTGATGTGGCCCGGAACACCGCCATGGATCACATCCCCGAGGATGTGGATATCTGCGTCTCCAACGATCTGGACGAAGTCTTTGAACCGGGATGGCGGAGCAAGCTGGAGGAAGCCTGGTCTCCCCAGTACACCCGGGCACGCTACCTGTTTACCTGGAGCTACCATGACGATGGAACCCCCAACAAGCAGTACCCCATGGAAAAAATCCACCGGCGCCACGGTTTCCGCTGGGTGCATCCCGTCCACGAGGTCTTGGAGTACAGCGGAACCGATGAGGATAAAACCGTGTGGGTAAACGGAATGGTCCTCAACCACTACCCCGATATCTCCAAGCCCAGAAGCCAGTACCTGCCCCTGTTGGAACTGTCGGTGGAAGAAAACCCCCAGAATGACCGGGCCATGTTCTGGCTGGGCCGGGAATATGTATACAACCAAAAGTATGATCAGGCAATCGCAACCCTCCAGCGGCATCTGGCTTTGCCCTCGGCAGTCTGGGGGGAGGAGCGCAGCGCATCCATGGGGTTGATTGCCCAGTGCTGCGGGGCCAAGGGGGATCAAAGGGCAGCAAAGGCTTGGCTGTTTCGCGCTTTGGCGGAATGCCCCACTGTGCGGGAACCCTATTTGGCTCTGGCCAAACTGGGGTATCAGGAGGGCAACTGGCCCATGGCCTACGCCATGGCGGAAAAGGGATTGGGGATTACGCGGCAAAGCGGCAGCTATCTGGTACAGCCCGAAAGCTGGGGAGAAGCCCTGTATCTTTACGGTTCCATCGGCGCTTACCGGCTGGGGCTGTATCAGCAGTCCAAGGAGTACGCCATCAAGGCCTGTGAGCTCAACCCCGACAGTGAGCTGCTCCGGTCCAACCTGAAGCTGATTCAGGCAAAGCTGGATGAGCTGGTGGAAAGGGAGGTTTTTATATGAGTCAGTTAAAGGTATGTGTTTACGCCATCTGCAAGAACGAGGCCCCGTTTGTGGAACAGTGGATGGAGTCCATGAAGGAAGCCGATCTGATTGTGGTGACCGATACCGGCTCCACAGACGATACGGTAGAAAAGCTCCGGGAACTGGGTGCGGTGGTGTATGTGGATGAAATCAAGCCTTGGCGCTTTGATGTAGCCCGCAATATCTCTTTGGATCATGTCTCGGAGGATGTGGACATCTGCGTCTGCACCGACCTTGACGAACGCTTTGAACCCGGCTGGCGGGAAAATCTGGAGAAGGCATGGATGAATCACAAGCCCGAGCATCAGGGGCCCATCGCCAAAACGGGGCGCTACCTCTACAACTGGAGCCTGAAGCCCGATGGCAGCCCCGGGGTCCAGTTCCACTATTTTAAGGTTCACCAGCGTCAAGGATTCCGCTGGAAATGCCCGGTTCACGAGTATGTGGAGTATGTAGGCACAATGCCTTTGGAGGCCATCTTCATCGAGGGGATGGTCCTCAATCACTACCCCGATCCGACAAAATCCCGGGGGTCCTACCTGCCGCTGTTGGAACTTGCTGTGGAAGAAGCACCCGAGGACGACAGGATGTGCTACTATCTCGGCCGGGAGTACATGTACAAAAGCCAGTGGCAGCAGTGTATCGATACCCTGAAGAAATACCTTGAACTGCCCAAAGCCTTGTGGAATGAGGAGCGCTGCGCCGCCATGCGCTGGATTGCAAAATCTTACGGCCAGTTGGGTCAGGTGCAGGATGCCTATGCCTGGTATTACAGGGCCATTGCGGAGGCTCCCCATATGCGGGATCCTTTTGTAGAATTTGCCGTCCTGTGCTACACGCAAGAAGACTGGCCCATGACTTTGCTGATGGCGGAGGAAGCCCTGAACATTAAAGAGCGCTCCAAAACATTTGTCAATGCGGAGCAGGCGTGGGATCACACAGCCGATGATCTGTGCGCCATTGCCGCCTTTCAGATGAATCTTCCGGAAAAAGCTCTGGACCATGCCCGGGAAGCTCTCAGCCTTACCCCCAACGATGAGCGGCTGAAAAATAACCTTCGGCTTATCGAAGCCGCCCAGCCCAAACGATGATAGAGGGAGGATTCTATGCTGAGAGAGGAAGACGCGGCCAGAACCGTTCTAAAGCAGATCAAAAACCTCCGCAAAGCCGCCGGAAAGCTGGGGCCCCAGCCAAACACCGGGGCCATTGGCTCCATCAAAGAAAAGCTGGGGGAATTGCAGCCGGTTCTGGAGGGATTTGCCGCGGAAGAACCGGCGCTGATGGCCCACCTGATCTGCAAAAACGTATCCGCTTCGTTAGAAAACGTGGAGCAGCTAAACCGGAAAAAACCCTCCCGTGTGGCGGATAAAATCAGGTTTGAATTGCTGCCCCTCATCGATGAACTGTACGTGGATTTGTTTTTCTGGGGGCTGTGCTATCCCGTCCGGGAAAAGATGCAGGACTATTATCAAAACCACATGGAAAGACTCTGCCCCTTCCCCTATATAAAGCAGGACCGGAAAAAGGGCGCCTACCGGTACGAGGTTTCCATCATTGTGGTTGCCTACAACAAGCTGGAATACACCAAAAAGTGTATCCAACATATTCTGCAGTATTTTCCCGCCCACATCAGCCACGAATTGATCCTTGTCAACAACGGATCGGTGGATGGCACAAAGGAGTATTTTGAATCCGTCGGCCCCACCAAGCAAATCGACATCGCCCACAACACCAAGAGCTTTTCTGTCGTGGGCCGGGTGGTGGAGGGAGAGTACATTCTGTTTGTTTCCAACGATGTCCTCCTCACCCCCGGTGCTGTCTCCAACATGCTGGATTGCATCAAATCAGACCCCGATGTGGGCTGCGTGGTTCCCACCTGCCCCCATGTTTCCTGCTACCAGCACATCCCCGCCGCATACAAAAATCT
>CALCSA010000161.1 GCA_937894185.1 uncultured Clostridia bacterium
GTGGACGCGCTCAATCAGCGGGATATTCCCATGGTCACCGGTGCTTTGGTGATGACCACCATGTTGGTGAGCGTCGTCAACTTAGTAGTGGATATTGTCTATGCCTATGTAGACCCGCGAATCAAAGCGCAATACACCAAATAAGGAGGCTGGCAGCGTGAGTCAAGCAACCAAAAAAAGCAAGCTGGCGTCCAAGCAGTACGTCAAGCGCAGCACCGCCCTGACCATTTGGCGGCGGCTGAAAAAGAATAAGGGTGCTGTCATGGGGATCATTATCATCAGCGTCATCATCCTTCTGGCTCTGGCCGCTCCGCTGATCTACGATTACGAAGCTCAGGTGATTGAGCAGAATGTTCTCAACCGACTGCAAAAGCCTTCGGCTCAGCACTGGTTCGGCACCGATGATCTGGGCCGGGATGTGCTGGCCCGGGTCATTTACGGAGCCCGGTACTCTCTGGCGGTGGGTGTTGTGGCGGTGGGCATCGCGCTGGTATTCGGCGTGATTCTGGGCGCTGCCGCCGGATACATCGGCGGTGTGCTGGAGGACATCATCATGCGCATCACCGACATCTTTTCCTCCATCCCCAGTGTGCTGATGGCCATTGCCATCGTTTCCTCTCTGGGGAAAAGCACCTTCAACCTGATGGTGGCGGTGGGGGTTTCCAGTACTCCAGCCTTTGTCCGGGTGGCCCGGGCCGCTGTTCTGTCGGTGCGGGGAGAGGAATATGTGGAATCCGCCAAGGCCATCGGAATGCAGGACTGGAAGATTGTGCTGGTTCACATTCTGCCCAACTGCGTCTCCCAGATCATTGTTCAGACCACCCTGAGAGTGGCCTCCGCCATTATCTCGGCGGCCAGCCTGAGCTTTCTGGGATTGGGGGTTCCCGCTCCGGCGCCGGAATGGGGCGGAATGCTGTCGGCAGGCAGGGCCTATATCCGGGACT
Organism: uncultured Clostridia bacterium; assembly: GCA_937894185.1. Taxonomy (GTDB): domain Bacteria; phylum Bacillota; class Clostridia; order Oscillospirales; family Ruminococcaceae; genus WRAV01. The sequence continues at coordinate 945 of CALCSA010000161.1, forward strand.
ACAGCTATCTCACCATCTTCCCCGGCCTTGCCATTATGATTACCGTCCTGTCTCTCAACCTGATAGGGGACGGTCTGCGGGATGCCATTGATCCCAAGCTGAAGAATTAGGGAGTGATGGGCATGAATGAAACGACACAAGGAAGCAAGGGGCTTCTGATACCGGAAACGAAAGATGACCTGATTCTGGACATGCAAAACCTTAACGTCCGCTACGAGACTGAGGACGGAATTGTCTATGCCGTCAACGGGCTTAACCTTCAGCTGGGGTACAAAAAAACTCTGGGGCTGGTGGGGGAGACGGGGGCGGGAAAGACCACCACCGCCCTTGCCATGCTGCGGCTGATTCCCGACCCGCCGGGGGTGGTGGAGTGCGACCAGCTCCTCATCCACGACAAGGATATTCTAAAGATGCCTGCCGACAAGTTGGACGAGGTGCGGGGCAAAGACATCGCCATGATCTTCCAAGACCCTATGACAGCCCTCAATCCCGTATTTCCGGTGGTGGATCAAATCGCCGAAAGTCTGGAGATTCACGAGAACCTCAGCCGGAGCGAAGCCGAAGAAAAAGCAAAAGAGATGCTGGAGCTGGTGGGCATTCCCCGCTCCCGGGCTTACGAATATCCCCATCAGTTTTCCGGGGGGATGAAGCAGCGGGTGGTAATCGCCATCTCTCTGGCCTGCAATCCCCAGCTGCTCATTGCCGATGAACCCACCACCGCTTTGGATGTCACCATTCAGGCTCAGGTGCTGGAGCTGATGAAGGAGCTGAAGGAAAAGTACAACACCTCCATGATTATGATCACCCACGATCTGGGGATTGTAGCGGAGGTCTGCGACGAAGTGGCGGTCATGTACACCGGGCGGATTGTGGAGCAGGGCACTCTGGAGGATGTGTTCGAGCGGACCATGCATCCCTACACCGAAGGGCTGTTCAACTCTCTGCCCAACATCACCAACCGTCAGGCCATGCTCAAGCCCATCAAGGGCCTGATGCCCGACCCCATGGACCTGCCCAAGGGCTGCACCTTTGCTCCCCGGTGCGATTACGCCACCGAAGCCTGCAGCCTTGGCTTCCCTCCTCTGCGGGCGGTCAGCGATACCCACAAGGTGGCCTGTATCGGCTACGATCATCCCGCATTCCACATCGAAAGGAGGAAGGGCTGATGGCAAACACATTACTGGAGGTCCGCAATCTGAAGAAGTACTTCAAGACCTCCCACGGCATGCTCCACGCAGTGGACGACATCAGCTTTACTCTGGAGAAGGGCAAGACTCTGGGTCTGGTAGGGGAGTCGGGATGCGGCAAATCCACCACGGGGCGGGCCATTCTGCGGCTCATCGAGCCTACCTCCGGAGAGGTGATCTTTGACGGAGTGGATGTCACCAAGCTGGGAAAGCCCGCCATGCGGAAGATGCGCAAGAATATGCAGATCATCTTTCAGGATCCCTTTTCCTCTTTGGATCCCAAAAAGACCGTCAATCAAATCATCGCGGAGCCCATTAAGGAAAACCGCATTATTCAGGATAAAGTGGCTCGGGAAGAGCGGGTGCTGGAGCTGATGGACACGGTGGGCCTTGCCCGGCGGCTGATCAACACCTTCCCCCACGAGCTGGACGGGGGCAGGCGACAGAGAATCGGAATCGCCAGAGCCTTGGCTATGGAGCCCAAGTTCATCATCTGCGACGAGCCGGTGTCGGCTCTGGACGTTTCCATTCAGGCTCAGATTCTCAACCTGCTCAAGCAGTTGCAGCATCAGATGGGCCTGACCTACATCTTCATCACCCACGATCTGAGTGTGGTCAACCATTTTTCCGACGACATTGCCGTGATGTATCTGGGCCAGATTGTGGAAAAGGCATCGGCGGAGGAGCACTTCACCAATCCCCTCCACCCCTATACCAAGGCGCTTCTTTCCGCGATTCCCATCCCCGACCTGAAGATTAAGCGGGAGCGGATTTCCCTCAAGGGAGAGATCACCAGCCCGGTGAATCTGCCCAATGCCTGCCGCTTTGCCAAGCGGTGCTATGAGTGTATGGAAATTTGCAACCACGAGATTCCCCCCCTCAAGGAGGTTTCTCCCGGGCACTTTGTGGCCTGCTTCCGGTATACGTAATTGTCAATATAGATTTATAGCAATAAAGTTTTGCAGGTGAGTAATATCAGGGCGAAATGACACGCTACCTCCGAAGTAGACGGCGAGCATGTTATCTAATGCAAGGACTGCCACATCTTGGCCGATGTATTCTGCTGGTGCAAAATACGCCGGCATATGAGACGTGGCAGTCCTTTTGTGCTCCGCGAAGATGATTTTGTCCGACAACCCCTGTGGGTGGCGGTATACCTTCCCCTGCCATTTTGACGAATGCCGAAAGTGATAAGGCACCCATCCCCGGCCGGCCCAGCGCAGAAACCCGGATTTGCAGAAACCGGCTACAAAAACAACAAAACAATTTACATTACCGTTAGAATAAGAAAGAACCCCACATCGATACAAAAGGTATGGATGTGGGGTCTGATCTCATAATAGAAAGGTGTTAGGTGATGTAGGCCGTCTGTCATCCAGACGGCGCGGGGAGCCGAGGAAGTGGCTAGTCGTGGAACTGTCCGCAGAACCGGCATCTCTGGCAGTGTCCGGGGCAGCAATCCTCTTTTTCTCTTTCCGGCTCAAAAAACCTGCATTTGCAAACGCGGAAGTATTTACACTCGGTCACAGTTTTGCCCAAGAATTCCTTTTTGCCCTCGTCTTTCCGCTTGTCGCAATTGCACAGTTCGTCTCTTCCGCACGAAGAGATTGTTTCGCGTTCGTTACACATTTGCTCTCAACCCTATCTATTATGATTAGAGACAATTAGCCTCCATAACAATGTATGCATATAATCAGATTAAGTGCGGTAAAACTGAATAGAATGTACCTGCGCAGAGCGGGAGATAGTGACAATAACAGGACTAAAAGGGTAATTCATTGGACGAAAAGGCATTATTGCAAGTAATTGGACAGATGGTAGACGAAAAATTGAAAACTTCCTTGGATTGCTCAAAAGCGCAGCCACCGGTGGATAGAAGCAGCAGAGCCTCCCCTTTAGAAGGAGCGGCAGCCATTTTTTGAACCTTCCGCCTTAACAAGCATATACTAGATCATGATTACAAGGAGGGAAAAACATGAACAAATGGCTTACCAGTTTGAAAACAAACACTCCCCAAGAAGGGTTTGAATTGGCCATTAAGCTTTCACAAAAGGGTGTGGAGTACACACAGCCATCCGAAGAAATCCGAAAAAAACTGCGTCCCAAATACTCCAAAAATGCAGATAGCTTAATACACGCTTCACAGATAATCGCCACAAACTTCCAGACAGTGGCGGCTGCTAATAACTATTGGAAATAACAGGTTGATAATTTGTCCACCGCCACTTTGAGTGCTTTGCTCCTTATGTAGCAATTTACATATTTGCCAGAAAGCTTGTGGTTGGAGAGCGATTTGACTCCATAAATAGCATCCCAAGTGGCAAACAAAATCTATAGCAGCTAAATAATACAAACCGAAGCACCCATCAGGGTGCTTCGGTTTCTGGCGCTTACTTGTCGTTTTTGCTTCTTTATCCGCATGAAAAAGGCGAAAAAGCAGCTCTGCGCCCCTTGGCTAATTTTAACGGATCGGAACACCCCTATCATATCGGCAGTTAATTCGGCAATACTGATTAATGTTTATTTCCATTTTATGAGGGGGACAGGCGCCATGGGGTCTGCGGTCCGATTGAATATCAAACGCAAAGAGGGCTGGGATAAGGTAACGGGAAAAGCAAAATATACCGATGATCTGCCCATCGCCGGGTATTTAACCGCGCGGTTGCTTACAAGCCCCCACGCCCATGCCAAGATTGTCAACATCAATACCATCCATGCTTGGGGGGTCAAGGGTGTCAAGGCAATTATAACAGGGCTGGATCTTACTAATTTATCCGGTGTTGTACTGCAGGACCGGCCGCTTCTTGCCAAAGATGTCGTGCGCTATGCGGGGGAGCCCGTGGCAATGGTGGTAGCGGTGGACGAGGCTGCGGCTCTGTCCGCCATCCGCCTGATTACCGTGGAATATGAGGTTCTTCCCCATGTGCTGACACCCAGAGCGGCCCTGAATCCCGATGCACCGATTTTACACCGGGATCTGGGTACCTACAAACGTCTCGTAAAGGATGTGTATCCACAAGCAGGCAGCAATATTTGCGGGCAATATCATATTCGCAAGGGGGATATGGCGGCGGGCTGGGCTGCCAGTGAAGCGGTGGTGGAGGAGTCCGTTACCCTTCCTCATTCCGATCATCTGGCCATGGAAATCAGAACCGCACGGGCAGAAATTGGAGCGGATGGCATGGTCACCATTACCACCGCCTCCCAAGCACCTTATGCTGTTAAGCAACAACTGGGCGAATGCTTTTCCATCCCTTCCGGCAATATACAGGTACACGTACCTCTGGTTGGAGGCGGCTTTGGCGGAAAAGCCCCTGTTCTGCTGGAGCATTTGGCATACATTGCTTCCAGCAAATTAAATGGCCGGCCGGTACGTGTGGTGCTGACCAGAGAACAGGATATGGCTGCCGCTCCCTGCCGGATGGGGCTGGAAGCGGTGATAAAGCTGGGCGCTGACCGCACGGGAAAGCTGCAAGCCGCAGAATTGCGTTATTGGCTGGATTGCGGCGCTTATGCAGATATTAGTCCCTATATGGCAAAATCCTTGGCAGCCGATTGCACGGGGCCATACCGGATGGATAACCTATATTGTGACTGCCTATGTGTTTACACCAATCACACATATGCCACGTCTTTTCGCGGCTTTTCCCATACCGAATACACCTTTTGCATGGAACGGGCCATGGATGAGCTGGCCAAGCGCATCGGTATGGATCCGCTGGAGCTGCGGCTGCGCAACGCCATTGTACCCGGGGATCAAACCCCCACACAGGTTGTGGCAACAAGCAGCAACATGGGTAACCTTTCTGCCTGCTTGCTCAAGCTGAAAAAGCTGGCAGATTGGCAAGACGAGGTTTGCCAGATTGACGAACACACCGTGCGCGCCAAGGGAGTCGCCTGTTTATGGAAAGCGGCTAATCCGCCCACCAACGCCATATCCGGCGCTATGGTAACCTTTAATTCCGACGGCAGTGTCAATCTCAATACCGGTGTCGTGGAGATAGGAAGCGGTGGAAAAACCCAACTGGCGCAGATATTGGCGGATAAGCTGCAGCTGGACGTTAAGCAGGTTCATGTGGTGATGGGGGTAGATACCCGCCTGAACCCCAAACATTACAAAACAGTTGCCAGCATGACCGGATATATGGCGGGCAACGCCGTTTTGCGGGTGGCTGAAGATATTCTTGCCCAACTCCGCGCAAACGGAGCGCAGGCTTTTGGCTGCAATCCGGAGGATATTATTGTGGAAAACGCGACAGTCTATGCCCGGCAATCCCCGGAAAAGCGCATTCCGTTCAAAGAGATTGCCTTGGGCTACAAGGCGCAGGATGGATCTTCGGTTGGTGAGCCGATCTTGGGCCGGGGCGGCTTTATGCTCAAGGGGCTAGCTCACCTAAATCCCCAAACGGGGAAGGGGCAGACAGGCCCCGCCTGGACGGTAGCTGCTCAGGCAGTAGAGGTGGAATACAACCGGCAGGATCATACCTACCGTATGATCAGCGCTTCCACTGTGATGGATGTGGGAATGGTGATCAATCCGGCCGCGATGAGGGAAATGATCCGGGGTGGAATGGCCATGGGCATCAGCCTGTCAAGCCGGGAAAGCTGCACCTACGGTCAAGACGGCCGTCTGCAAACTCCTACTCTACGCAACTATAAGCTGATGCATATCGGGCAAGAACCGGATTATAGAGTTGGCTTTGTAGAAACACCGGAAAGCCAGTCCCCTTATGGTGTACGGAGCTATGCGGAACATGGAGTGATTGGGATTCCCGCAGCGCTCGGAAATGCACTATCGACTGCGTTTGGCAGACAGCTTATCACATTGCCGCTTACCCCGGAAACCATTTGGCGTACAGCTTTGGAGGAACATGCATGATACCGTTTGATTTTGCTTATTATCGTCCGGAAACATTAAGGGAAGCAGTTGAAGTTTTTTCGGAGCTTGAATCGCAGGGAAAATTCGCTGTTTATTATGCAGGCGGCAGTGAAATTATTACCATGTGCCGAACCGGCAGTATACAGCCAGATGCTGTGATTGACATTAAAAATATCCCGGAATGCAAGTTATTGACGATTCAGAATCAAAAACTGCATATCGGGTCGGTCTGCACATTGAACCAAATCAGTGAATCCAAATTATTTCCGCTTCTGAGGCTGTCTTGCGGGAGAATCGCCGATCATACTAATCAATGCAGGATCACTATTGGAGGGAATCTTTGCGGAACCATTATTTATCGGGAAACGAGTCTGCCGCTTTTGCTTACCGATGCAGAAGTGACGCTCTATAGTTTGCAAGGCGAACGTACTGTACCGTTTCGGAGTGTTTTTGATGGCCGCATACAGTTGCAGCCCGGAGAAATG
>CALCSA010000162.1 GCA_937894185.1 uncultured Clostridia bacterium
AGCCATAGCAAAGTCGGGATAGTCGAATCCGACTTTGGCAGCTCGGTTTTGTACTTTGGCAGAACGCATCAAGGCAGGCAGAGGACGAGGCACACTTTTGAGCGAATCGGCAGCGGTATCCCGGTGCTTTTCTGCTCTTTTAATGGCATCCCAGTTTCTGAGCACCTCCTGTGAGGTGCCTGCCTTTCCATCGGCAAAGATATGGGGATGGCGCAGAATCAACTTCTTGCAGATTCCGTCACAAACGTCATCAAAATCAAAGTTGCCGGCTTCCTGCTCCATCTGGGTATGAAAGACCACCTGTAGCAAGACGTCTCCCAATTCCTCCTGAAGCAGCTCGGCGTCCCCATTGTCTATGGCTTCCACAACTTCGTAGGTTTCTTCGATGAAGTTACTCCGAATGCTGCGGTGGGTCTGCTCCTTGTCCCAGGGACATCCCTGTTCGGAGCGGAGCAGCTCCATGATCGACAAAAGGTCCCCAATCCCATAACGTTCTTTCTGCTGAAAGATTCCCACTCACATCCTTCTCAGACCAACTGAAATCTAGTCCATATTACCTTAAAAGCGAGAGGTTTTCAAGTATTTTTCCAATTTTTTTCCCATTTGGCAAGAAGAGCGCCTCATTTTTAGTTATTATATTAAAAAAAAGCCCAAAAACCGCATAAAATAGCGCTCCTATCACCACTGCAGCCACCGTTGCCAATCTGGAAGACCAAACTCTTTCCAGCAGCATATAGGAAGTATTTGCCGCTACACCACATAATATTCCACTGATCAAAGGTTTTATCAGCACCCGGTGCAGTTTGAGGGGGGTTCCTGTTACCCGCCCCAGAGCCACGGTGCCTCCCACCAGTACCACCAAATAGCAGAGCAAAGTCCCTATCGGCGCCGCATAAATGTTGAGGGAGGGAATCGCCACCAGAAACCAGTTGCAGCAGATTTTGACCACTCCCCCCGCCACCATCAGCTTGAGGGGCAGGTCCGCCCGGCCCAGCGCCTGTAAAAGGCTGGCCATAGGGGTGGTAATTCCCACAAGGATGGCGGCCAGCCCCATGCTTCGCAGCAGGGGAGCCGCCAGAGCGGCTTCCTCCGGGCGGGCAAAGTAGAGGAGGCGCAAGATCGGCTCGGACAGGGCAAACAGCCCTATCCCCGCCGGAATGGCCGCCAGAGCCGCCAGCTTGAGGACCAGCACACATTGCTCCGCCACCCGTTTGCGCTCTCCCAGAGCCCACCGGGTGGTGATGATGGGCAATGCGCTGACTCCCAGCGTGACGGTAATGGCGGGAATCAGGTTAAACAGCGGGGTTACATAGGCGAACAGGCCGTAGAGAAAGGCGGGGACCTTCTCCCGGGGGAGGTGATGGGCGGCTCCGGCAAACAATTGCAGCACCGCGGCCTCATCCCGGGTCAGGGCGACCCCAATGCGGTTCATGATGGTGGCAAGGTCGATCAGGTTGGTGAGGTAGGCAAAGGCGGAGGTGAGGCAGATGGGCAGGGCAATCTTCCACAGGCCCCGGACAATCTCCTCTTTGCCTTCCGTTGCGGGAAACCGGGCGGCATCCCTCCGGGAGATGCCGTCCCCCAGAATGAGGCTGCGCAAAAACAGCAGCAGAGCTCCCGCCGCCGTGCTCACCGTCACCCCCAGA
>CALCSA010000163.1 GCA_937894185.1 uncultured Clostridia bacterium
GGGGGTAAACCTCCATCACCGACGCAAGCTCCGAGAGGCGTTTGCCGCTCTGCTTAAGGATGGAAAGAAGGGTGATGGCGGTGAGCTGCCCGTCTCCCGTGGACATGTGGTCCCGCAGAATCAGGTGCCCGCTCTGCTCTCCCCCCAGATTGTAGCCGGATTTGAGCATTTTTTCCAGAACGTACCGGTCCCCCACCTTGGTAGCCTCCAGATGGATTTCCTGTTCTCTGGCAAATTTAAAAAGTCCCAGATTGCTCATGACGGTGGCCACCATGGTGTTGCCCACCAGCTTTCCCCGCTCCTTGAGGTGGGTGGCCAAAATAGCCATGATAACGTCTCCATCCACTACGTTGCCCTGTTCGTCCACAGCAATGCAGCGGTCGGCGTCTCCGTCAAAGGCGATGCCCGCATCGTACCCACCGCTTTCCACGTATTCGGCCAGCTGATGGATGTGGGTGGAGCCGCAATCCCGGTTGATGTTGATGCCGTTGGGCTGGTTGTGCAGAAAGGTGACGTCGGCCTTTAAATGGCGAAACAGTTCACCGGCGGTGGCGCAGGCGCTGCCGTTGGAGCAGTCCACCACCACCCGCAGGCCGGAAAGGTCCCCTTCCACCGCGCCGCAAAGGTGACCAATGTAGGTTTCGATGAGGTTTTCCCCCTGCTGGATGCGGCCCAGCTCCCAGCCCCAGCGCAGAGAATAGGGCTTTACTTTATCCAGCACAATCTGTTCAATTTCAAACTCGGCGGCATCGGGAAGCTTGACGCCTTCCGGCCCGAAAATTTTGATGCCGTTGTATTCGTAGGCATTGTGGGAGGCGGACAGCATAATCCCGGCATCGGCATGGGATTTCACCACCAGACAGCTCAGAGCAGGGGTTGGAATCACCCCTGTCAGAATCACATCCGCCCCCACCGATGTCAGTCCTGCCGCCAAAGCGGCCTCCAGCATATCGGAGGAAATGCGGGTATCCTTACCGATTAAAATTACCGGCTTGCGGCCGATCTGTTCCGCCACCACCATGGCGGCGGCCCTGCCCACATTCATCACCAGTTTGCAGCTCAGCTCGGTGTTGGCGATCCCCCGCACCCCGTCGGTTCCAAAAATTCTTCCCATCAATTAGCCTGCCTTTCACAATTGCCACGCCGATAAACCCGGCAGAAACACTTATTTTTGATTCATTAAACTATATGCCTCGGGACAAGCCCGCTATACCTGACTGGAAGCCGCGGGTACCACAGTGTTTGCCGCCGAGGAACGGGAGAACAGGCGGCTCCAATGGCGGCCCCTTACTCCTGTGTATGCAAGCTCATCTGCTCCGGAATATCACCGGGAGGGGGAAGCCCCAGATGCCGGTATGCCAGCGCCGTGACCACCCGTCCCCGGGGTGTTTTGGAGAGGAAGCCGATCTGCATGAGAAAGGGCTCGCACATATCCTCCAAGGTCACCGATTCTTCCCCCACGGCGGCGGCCAGAGTCTCCAGACCCACCGGGCCTCCTGCGTAGTTTTGGATGATGGTGGAAAGCACCCGCCGGTCAATGGTATCCAGACCCAGCTCGTCTACCTCCAGCCGTTGCAGGGCGGTGGCGGCAATCTCCCGGGTGATGATCCCTTCCCCCAGCACCTGTGCAAAGTCCCGCACCCGCTTGAGGAGGCGGTTGGCAATGCGGGGAGTTCCCCGGCTGCGCCGGGCCAGCTCCATGGCCCCCTCCTCATCGCAGGGAATTTCCAGAATGCGGGCGGACTGGGTAATAATCTGGGTCAGCTCCTCGGGGGAGTAGAGCTCCAGACGCATCACCACGCCAAACCGGTCCCGCAGGGGAGCAGTCATCTGCCCCGCCCGGGTGGTGGCTCCCACCAAGGTGAACCGGGGCAGGTCCAGCCGAATGCTCCGGGCGCTGGGCCCCTTGCCGATGATGATGTCCAGAGCGTAGTCCTCCATGGCGGGGTAGAGAATTTCTTCCACGCTGCGGCTCAGGCGGTGAATCTCATCAATAAAGAGGAGGTCCCGGTCCCCCAGATTGGTGAGCAGGGCCGCCAGATCCCCCGGTTTTTCGATAGCCGGCCCCGAGGTGACCCGCAGGTTGACATCTAAGGTGTTGGCGATGATTCCCGCCAGAGTGGTTTTTCCAAGGCCGGGAGGGCCGTAAAGCAAAACGTGATCCAGACAGTCCCCCCGCTGGGAGGCAGCCTCCATAAAGACAGAGAGGTTTTCCTTGACCTTTTGCTGCCCGATGTACTGATCCATGGTTTTGGGGCGCAGGGAAAAATCCCTGTCCTCGGGCAGGGTGTCGGGACTCACCATGCGGTTTTCAAAATCCGTTTCCAAATCGGGGCGTTCCGGCATTGCAATCCTCCATGCTATGCTGGAGGGTATCTTCAAACCTGCTTTGGAAGATCAAAACGGATCAATTTTGATAGGTTTCAAGGTAGTGGAGACAGGATTGCTGACCCATGACCACCGATGGCCACAAAGAAAACTGCAAAATATACGCCGTTTTGAGCTCAAATTGGGGGTTTGAAGACGCCCTCTAAGGTTTTGTCATTCTATTTTACCGTCCCCGGGCCAGCTTTTTGAGGGCCAGTTTGCCCATCTCCTCCCCGGGGACGCTTTCGTCCAGATCGGACACTGCCAGAGTGGCGTCGGTTTGGGTATAGCCCAGCGCCACCAGTGCGCTGATAGCCTCGGAAATGTTTCCGGCAGTGCGCCCCGTTTGGCTGATCTGACTGGTTTGAGGAGAAGAAAAATCGGCGGCGCCCACTTTGTCCCGCAGCTCCAGAATCATCCGCTCCGCCAGCTTTTTGCCCACGCCGGGGGCCACGGTGAGAGCTTTGTAATCCCCGGCGGCAATGCTCAAAGCAAACCGGTCCGGCGGCATGCCGGACAGAAGGCTCAGCGCCACCTTGGGGCCCACGCCGGTCACGCCGATCAGCATCTTAAAGCAGTTCAGCTCCTGCTTGTCGGCAAAGGCAAACAGGTCCAGAGCGTCGTTGCGGATCAGCATATGGGTAAACACCTCCACCTGAGAACCAATGGTTCCCACGGCGGCAATGGTGGAAAGGGTGGCGCGGCAGAGGTAAGCTACACCGCCGCATTCCACGGCGATGCTGGAATCGTCATAGTACACCAAGGTTCCGGAAAGAGAATAGATCATATTTAAAAAACCTCGCAGACAGGGCATGCCCCCGTATTGCGGCGGGCCAGCTCTGGTGATGCGCCGGTGGGCTGCGCTTACTCTCTGTTAGAATACCACTTCTGGAATAGGGAAGTCAATAACAGCGGGTTCTTTGCGGGCCTTGGGGCAACAGAAAAGACCGGCTTTCCGGCCGAAAGGCAGCTCCTTTTCCGGCAGTGGAAACAGTTTGGCTTCCGCCAGTGGAAAAGCTGTGGCCAGTAAGGTCTTTCCACCCGGCATTTGCCTCTTTTCGAGGGGGCTCTTGACTACCGGGGGCAACTGTGAGACAATAAAGCTATTTCCCGCAGGGCGGGTCAAATTGCCATGGTAAAAACACCGCGGCGGGACAGAATAGAAGAGCGGCGTCCGCCCTGCGAAAGTAGCGGTATTCCCGGCGCTTCTTACAGGCGGAGCCATAGATGTCAAAATACGATTGACATTGATATGTTTCGTATACTATAATAAAAATGGATTTCTGTACATAGAATAGAGAGATGTTTGCAAAGGAGAGGATAGGCACTCTATGGACAGTGACAGTTTACTGTTATACTGTGGTCTTTTGGCGTTGATTCTGGGCGGTGGGTACTTTGCCTGCGCCGAGACAGCTTTTGCGTCATCCAACAACATACGCATTAAAAATCGGGCCGAAAAAGGCGATCTGCGGGCCAAAGATGCACTGTATGTCCTGGACCATTTCGACAAGGCTCTTTCCACCCTTTTGGTGGGCAACAATATTATGCATATCGGAACAGCCTCCCTGGCCACCCTGCTGGTAACGCGTTTGTGGGGCGCGGGTGCTGTTGTTTATTCCACAATCGTCACAACGATGGTGGTTTTTTTCATTTCCGAAATGCTGCCCAAAAGCTTTGCCCGGGAATACCCGGAAACCACCGCTTTGTTTCTGGCCGGCTCCCTGCGGTTTTTAATGAAGATTCTCGCTCCCGTCACCCTTGTGTTTTCGTGGCTGGGCAACCGGGTCTCCAAGTTCTTCACCAAAAGCCAGTCCCCTTCCGTCACCGAGGAGGAGCTGTACGACATCATTGAATCCATTGCCGAGGACGGCAAGATGCAGGCCGCGGAAAGCAAGCTGATCTTTTCCGCCCTGCGGTTTGACGACATCACCGCTCAGGAGATTCTCACCTCCCGGGTTTCGGTGGTGGGGGTGGAGGTGGAAGCCTCCTACCGCGAAATTTTGGATACCATTCAAAACAACAAGTTTTCCCGCCTGCCTGTTTACCGGGAGACTCTGGACGATATTTTGGGCATCCTGAATATACGGCGCTTTGTCAAAAGCTATCTGCAAAACGGGGAGAGCGTCCCTGTTACCCAGCTGATGGATGAGCCCTATTTTGTACACAAAAAGAAGCGCATTGACGATTTGCTGGACGAAATGAGCGCTCAACGGCTTCACATGGCGGTGGTGCGGGACGACTTTGGCGGCACCATGGGCATTGTGA
>CALCSA010000164.1 GCA_937894185.1 uncultured Clostridia bacterium
GTCGCAGAACAAAGCCGAGACAAGGCTCATAACATCGGCCTGCATTTTGGCTGCTCCGGCAAGGTCTCCACTAAAGAAGGCCTGGGTCAGGGCGTGAGTTTCCTTGGGGATGATGTTGGCCATCACCGAGATGACTCCCAGCCCCCCCATGGAAAGAATGGGCACGATCTGATCGTCGTTGCCGGAGTAGAAGATCAAATCCTCCCGGCAAAGGCTGATGGTCTTGCAGATGGCCGCGATATCGTTGTTGGCCTCCTTGGTGGCGACAATGTTGGGGTGCTTGCACAGCTCGGCGTAGGTTTGGGGCTGAATGTTCAGTCCGGTGCGGCTGGGCACATTGTACAGTACCACAGGAAGGTCGGTGGCGTCGGCAATGGCGTTAAAGTGGGCCACCAAACCCTTTTGGGAGGTTTTGTTGTAGTAGGGAGTCACGTGGAGCAGGCTGTCCGCTCCAATGGCCTTGGATTCTTTGGAAAGCCAGATGGCATAGGCGGTGTCGTTGCTGCCGCAGCCCGCCATCACCGGCACCCGGCCAGCGGTTTTTTCCACGGCGTAGCGGATACACTCCACATGCTCCTTATCGCTCATCACGGTGCTCTCGCCGGTGGTTCCGCAGATGAGGATGCAGTCGGTGCCCTGTTCAATCTGCCAGTCAATCAGCTGGCCCAGCTTGTTGTAGTTGATGGAAAAATCTTCGTTCATGGGGGTGACAATGGCTACGGCTGAGCCTTTGAACGGAACTCTCTTCATAACAGATAACCTCCACAGTTGGTTGTAGGCGGCATGTGTGCGGACGTTTGGGTCAATCGAAGTATCCCTTGGCCGCCAGCAGCTCCGCTGTCAGGACAGCGCCGCCGGCTGCCCCCCGCAGAGTGTTGTGGGAAAGGCAGACAAACTTCATGTCGTAGACATGATCGGGACGGACACGCCCCACCGAAACAGCCATGCCACCCTCCAGATCCCGGTCCAGACGGGCCTGAGGACGGTTATCCTCCTCAAAGACATGGAGGAACTGCTTGGGGGCGCTGGGCAGAGCCAGCTTTTGAGGCTCGCCCTGGAAGCTGCGCATCAGCTCTTTGGCGGTTTCCACATCCACTTTCTCCTCGAAGTTGACAAAGACCGCGGCGGTGTGGCCGTCGCTCACCGGTACCCGCAGGCACTGGGTGGTGATGACGGGGCTTTGGGCCTTGACAATCTTGCCATCCTGAATGTCACCCCAGATTTTCAGGGGTTCCTGCTCGCTTTTTTCTTCCTCGCCGCCGATGTAGGGAATCAGGTTATCCAGCATTTCGGGCCAGGTTTCAAAGTTCTTGCCCGCTCCGGAAATGGCCTGATAGGTGCAGGCCAGCACCTCTTTGATGCCGAACTGGCGCAGAGGGTGCAGGGCGGGGACGTAGCTTTGAATGGAGCAGTTGGGCTTGACGGCGATAA
>CALCSA010000165.1 GCA_937894185.1 uncultured Clostridia bacterium
CATCCTGCGAGTTTTCCGAGATTCTGGGAATATCCGACCGCATTTACATTATGTTCGACGGCCAGATCGTCAAGGAAGTAAACGCCGGAGAAACCAACGAAAAAGAGCTGCTGTATTACTCTACGGGAGGCCGATGAGAGATGAATCAAGAAGCTAAGAAAACCCACGCCTTTTCGCTGCTGGATTTTATTACAAAATGGGGAACGCTTTTGACCATCGCCATCCTGATCCTGGCGTTCTCCCTCACCATGGACACCTTTTTCACCCTGTCCAACCTGATTACCATCATGCGGGCGGTGAGTATCGTCACGGTGGTTGCCATCGGCATGACCTTTTCTCTGACGGTGGGGGGAATGGACCTTTCGGTGGGAGCAACCGCCACACTGGCCAATACCATCTGCATGTCCCTGTTTGTGTGGAACGCCATGGGGGATAAGCCGGGGGGAACCCTGCTTGCCATCCTGATTACCGTGGGCGTCTGCACCTTGGTGGGGCTGCTCAACGCCCTGCTCATTGTCCGGCTCAAGATTCCCGATATGCTGGCGACCCTTTCCACCATGTTTGTGCTGGAGGGAGTGGCCACCACCTTTGCGGGCGGCGGCGCCATCAACGAGAACATGGTGAAAAACGGCGTGACCGCCACGGGAAAGGTGTCGGAGGCCTTCCGGGTGATTGGAAGAGCCCCTGCCATCATCATCATCATGCTGTTTATTGTGCTGATTATCTTTGTGTTCCTCACCTACACCAAGCACGGGCGCTTTTTGTATGCCGTGGGGGGCAACTCCGAGGCGGCCCGGCTTTCGGGCATTAACATCAACCGCTACCGCACCATTGCCTATATCCTGTCCGCCATGCTGGCCGCGGTGGGTGGCATTCTGATTGGAGCCCGGGTGGGCAACGCCCAGATCAACTCGGGAACACCCTACCTGATGGGCTCGGTGGCAGCGGCTCATATCGGCATGTCGGTAGCGGGGATCGGCAGGCCCAACGCATTGGGAACACTGGTAGGCGCCGTGTTGATCGGCGTGCTGGAAAACGGGCTGATTATGGCGGCGGTTCCCTACTACTCCGTCAATATTTTCAAGGGGATGGTACTGGCCATTGCTTTGGCCCTGAACTACGCCCGCAAAAAATAATAGATGAGGTGAAGGCTTGTGTCTCGCTTTGCAACGTATTTTCTGATGAAGGAAAAGGATGTTGGCGACTATACCAAAACAGCGCTGAAGCTGTTTGAACCCGATGCGGTTCTGACTGTTAAGGAAATTGGGGACGGAAACCTGAACTATGTGTTCCGGGTGGTGGAGGAAGCCACCGGAAAATCCGTCATTATCAAGCAGGCGGGGGAATCTCTGCGGATCTCTTCGGAGATGAAGGCTTCCACCGACCGCAACCGCATCGAATCGGAGATTCTCGAGCTGCAAAACCAGCTGGCCCCCGGTCTGGTCCCCCAGATTTACAAGTACGACACGGTGATGTGCGCCTGCGCCATGGAGGATCTTTCCGACCATGAAATGATGCGCACCGCCATGCTAAGGCACCAGATCTTCCCCCGATTTGCCGACGACATCACCACCTATATGGTGAACACCCTGCTGAAAACCACCGACGTGGTGATGGAGCACAAGGCCAAAAAGGCGCTGGTCAAGGGCTTTATCAATTCCGATCTGTGCGAAATCACCGAGGATCTGGTCTTTACCGAGCCCTACAACGATATAAACCGGCGCAATCTGGTCTTTGCCCCCAACGAGGAATTTGTCCGCCGGGAGCTGTACGAGGACAAGGCCCTGCATCTGGAAATCGCCAAGATCAAGTTTGGGTTTATGAGCAACGCTCAGGCTCTGATCCACGGGGATTTACATACCGGCTCCCTCTTTGTTAAGGAGGATTCCACCCGGGCCTTTGATCCCGAGTTTGCCTTTTATGGCCCCATGGGCTACGACGTGGGCAACATCATAGCCAACCTGTTCTTTGCGTGGGATAACGGCCACGCCTGCGGCAAAACCCAGTTCTGCGACTGGATTATCACCACAGTGGTGGAGATTGTGGACCAGTTTAAAGAGAAGTTTTTGGCCTGCTTTGAGGAATGCGCCACCGATGTTATGGCAAAAACCCCCGGCTTTGCCCAGTACTATCTGGATACCATTCTGGAGGATACCGCCGCCTGCACCGGAACCGAGCTGATCCGCAGGACGGTGGGGATGGCTCAGGTCAAGGATGTCACCACCATAGAGGACGCGGGCATGCGGGCCTATGTGGAGCGGATCAACATCCTGTGCGCCAAGGAGCTGATTCAAAACCGCAGCGCCTATCGCACAGGGGCGGACTATCAGGCGGCGTGGTTCCGCGCAGCAGAACAGGCAAAATAACGGAGGGAATGGAACATGGCGGAAAATATTATGAACTTTGATACCGTGGCTCTGGACGAAGAAAAACACGCGCTGGTGATTTTGGACCAAACCCTGCTGCCCAACGAGATCAAGTTGCTTTCCCTCACCGATCAAAAGGATATTTGGGAAGCCATTTACCTGTTGCGGGTGCGGGGAGCTCCCGCCATTGGGGTGGCGGCAGCCATCGGGGTGTATTTGGCGGCGCGGGACATTGACGAGGAAAGCTACAACGGCTTTTACAGCCGCTTTCTGGAGGCCAAGGAATACCTTGCCTCCGCAAGACCCACGGCGGTCAACCTCTTTTGGGCGCTGGACCGGATGGAGCGGGTGGTGGTGGAACACCGGGAGCTCCCCGTTGCCGACATCAAACAGCGCCTCCGTGACGAGGCGGTCACCATTAAAAACGAGGACATTGAGGTGTGCTGGGCTATTGGAGAGCACGGGCTTTCCCTGATTCAGGACGGCGACGGCATCCTGACCCACTGCAACGCAGGCCAGTTGGCCACCGTCAAGTACGGCACCGCCCTTGCCCCCATTCATCTGGGACGGGAGCGGGGCTACCAGTTCAAGGTGTTTACCGACGAGACCCGCCCTCTGCTGCAGGGGGCCCGGCTCAGCGCCTTTGAGCTTTCGGAAAACGGGGTGGACACCACCGTCATCTGCGACAACATGGCCTCCCAAGTCATGAAGAACGGCTGGATACAGGCGGTGTTTGTGGGCTGCGACCGGGTGGCGGCCAATGGGGACGCCTGCAACAAGATCGGAACCTCCGGGGTGGCGATTCTGGCAAAGCACTATGGCATCCCCTTCTACGTCTGCGCTCCCACCTCCACCATTGATATGGAAATCGAAACCGGAGAGGAGATTCCCATCGAGGAGCGCCCCGCTCACGAGGTCACCGAGATGTGGTACAAAAAGCCCATGGCTCCCAAGGGGGTCAAGGTGTACAATCCCGCTTTTGATGTGGCGGATCACCATTTGATTACCGCCATCATCACCGAGCACGGCATTGTCTATCCCCCCTACAAGGAAAACCTGCGGGCCCTGTTGGATACCGGAAAACAGGCCCAGCGTGTGTAACAAACCCGATGCGGCGGATGGAGGGAGGGAAAACCTGTGGAGTTGACGGCCCTAAGGGCGGCGGTGGAACGAGCGCTGCTCACCGAGCTTGCAAGGCAGGGTGAGTTCTTTGTCCCGGTTTCCTCCTCCAACCGGCATATCCACTTAAGTCAATCGGATGCGGACCGGTTGTTTGGCCCGGGGTACTCCTTTGAAAAGCTGCGGAATTTGGTGCAGTCGGGCCAGTACGCCTGCCGGGAGCAGGTGGTGCTGGAAACCCCCAAGGGCAGACTCACTCTGCGGGTGCTGGGCCCCTGCCGCAAGGAGACACAGGCGGAACTTTCCCTCACCGAGGCCATTGGTCTGGGACTGGAGCCGGTGGTGCGCATGTCGGGGGACCTGTCCGGCACACCGGGGGGAACCCTCCTCCACGGGGAGCGGCGGGTTATTCTGCCCCGGGGGATTATGGTGGCGGCCCGTCACCTCCACATGGCCCCCCATCAGGCCCTTGCCTATGGGCTTAAAGATGGGGACCGGGTCTCTCTTGTGGCGGAAGGAGTTCGCCCCACGGCGTTTGGGGATGTGGCGGTTCGGGTGGGAGAAGCCCATCTGCTGGAGGCCCACCTGGACCGGGACGAAACCAACGCCGCCGCTCTGCCCGGACAGGGGCTGTGCCGCCTCATCAAAGAGGGAGAGCCGCCGTCGCCCCGCAAAAAGGAGCCGGTGCTTCCAGCGGTGCCGACAGCCAAACTAGGTAAAATCCAGCGGGCTCTGGTGACGGAGGAAGCCGTCAAGGCCGCCCATCAGGAAGGGCAGACCGTTGTGCTGCTGGACCGGAAGGCTATCGTCACGCCTTTGGCCCGGGATGCGGCGCTCCAGTACCGGATCGAACTGCGCCGAACGCAAGGAGGGGATCTTCCATGATACTGGGACGAGTGGTAGGCAATGTGGTCAGCACCACCAAATCGGAAAAGCTTTCCGGTTTTAAGCTGCTGATTGTATCGCCCATTCATCTGGAAACCTTTGAAGAACAGGGCGCTCCGGTGGTGAGCGTGGATACCGTGGGGGCCGGTGAGGGAGAAGTGGTGATGGTGGTGGGCGGAAGCTCCTCCCGCCAGACTGCGGCCACCGAGGGCCGTCCGGTGGACAGCACCATCGTCGCCATTGTAGACAGCGTGGACCTGCGGGGGAATCGGATGTACAGCAAATTCTCCCAAGGGGTACGGGATAAAGGGGTGTAAAGATGGCACTGACAGCACAGGAAATTCGCAGGCTGACCGATGAAATCCTCCGGGAGCTGACAGGGCAGATGCCAAACACTGACATGGCGGAGCCTGCCCCGGCAAGGGCCCAGCCCCAAAAAGACCGCTGGCTCTGCGACACAGTGGAGGAAGCGGTGAGCACTGCCAAGGCCGCTCAGGAGGCTCTGGCGGAATTGCCTCTGGAACGCCGGGCCGAACTGGTGGAGGCCATGCGCAACGCCGCCATCGAAAACGCCCGAAGTCTGGCGGCTCTGGCCCACGAGGAGACCGGCTACGGCCACACAGAGGACAAAATTCAAAAGAATCTGCTGGCGGCAAAGCGTACCCCCGGCGTGGAGGATTTGCCCACCAAGGCCTTTACCGGGGATACGGGGATGACTCTGGTGGAGCTGGCTCCCTTTGGGGTTATCGGTTCCATTACGCCCTCCACCAACCCCACTTCCACCATTATCAACAACAGCATCAGCATGATTGCGGCGGGGAATTCCGTGGTGTTCAACCCCCACCCCTCCGCAATCATGCTGATGCTGTTGTTGATAAT
>CALCSA010000166.1 GCA_937894185.1 uncultured Clostridia bacterium
ACATAAGATTCTCTGTCTTTGGCTGGCTCTTGTGCTGGCCTTGGGGTTGACCGCCTGCGCCCGGAAGCCCAAAGAACCCACTCCGGCTCAGGCCGCCAAACGGGATGAGCTGGCTCAGGAGTTTATGGCGGAAATCCGGGACGATATCTTGCCGCTGAAAAGTCAGCCGGGTCTGATTGCCGCTAAGGGCATCCTCATCAGCAAGGAGGAAGAAGTCACCGACTTTGCCCTGCTGGACAGCTTTGTGGATGACTATGAAGCCGGGGTGGACTGCTCTCTCACCGCCTGCTTTATCACCAAAAGTTTTGTGGCGGCCCGCATGGTGATGATTGACGGAGTGGGGTACTACTTCCGGTACCAGTATGACTCCAAGAATCCCATTGCGGTCAGCAGTAGAGTGTTTGACAACATCCGCATCACCGAGGACGACGCACTGGGCAAGGTACAGCTGAGGCTGGAATATGACGGCAAAGAGCTGGTGACCTTTACCTTCCGCAAGGTGCGGGAGGATGTCATGCCCCCGGAGCCAGGCTCCAAAGTCCCATCATAATGCAACGGGCGGGGATATACTGCGGTATATCCCGCTGTTGGCTGAAAAAAGCCGCCGCAAGGCGGTTTTTTTATCACAGGGATGAATGTTAAGGCAGGTGCAAAGGGCTGCCCGCTCTCAGGGTATCCCTAAAGAGGATATAGGCAAAGGCCTTGCACGCGCCAGCCACTTCAAGATGATTTCAACGGAAAAGGGGGAGCTTTGGGTGCTTCATTTGATTTTGGGCCGGGCGGGAACCGGAAAAACCACCCTGCTGCTGGAGCGCCTGCAAGAGACGGCCTCCAAAGGGGAACGCTGCATCCTTCTGGTACCCGAGCAGTATTCCTTTGAGGCAGAGCGGCAGGTGGGCAGACAGCTGGGGCCTCAGCTTGCCCTGCAGGTGGAGGTTTTGAGCTTCACCCGGCTCTGCAACAGCATCTTTCGCGCCCACGGGGGACTGGCGGGAGTGGCCGTCACCCAAACGGGGCGGTATCTGCTCATGTCTCTGGCGGTGGCGGAACTGGCCGATCAGCTCAAGGTCTACCGCAAAAGCTGCAACAACCCCGCCTTTCTGGAAACTCTCACTTCCGCCTGCTCAGAATTCAAAGCGGCGGGGCTTTCCTCCAAAGCGTTGGAAGAGGTGGCGGGCACCTTGGAACCGGGGCATCTGCGGGACAAGCTTTCCGACCTGACCGCCCTGTACACCGCCTATCAGGCCCTGCTGGAGCGGGGGTACACCGACCCGGAGGACGACTTGATTCGGGCGCGGGAGCTTCTGGCCCGGGGCAGCGCCTTTGAGGGGACCTGCCTCTTTGTAGACGGCTTCACCACCTTTATGGCAGGGGAGTTTGCCCTGCTTCAGCAGCTGATTTTTCGCTGCCGGGAGGTTCATGTGGCCTTTACCGCCGACAGTTTGCAGGAGACCGAGCTAAAAGTGGAAACCTTTTCCGCCGCCAAGCAGGCCATGAGCCGGCTGATTCGCTATGCCCGGCAGGCACAGGTTCCCGTGGCAAGTTCAACGGTGCTGACCCAGCCCTTCCGGTTTGAAAGCCCCGAGCTTGCCCTGATCTCCCGCTGCTTTTTGCAGCCGGGGGAGGAAGTTTATGAGCTGCCGCCCCAAAGCATCGTGCTGCATCAGGCTCCCGACCTCTACCGGGAGATGGAATACGTGGCGGCCTGCATCGATGCTCTGGTGCGGGAGGAGGGCTACCGCTACCGGGACATTGCCGTGGTGGCCCGGGAGACCGGGCCCTATCTTCGGGCTTTGGAGCGCATCTTTCCCCGGCGTGGCATTCCCTACTTTGTGGACAGCGTCCGGGATGTGGAGACCATGCCTCTGGCAGGGGGGCTGGTCAACGCTCTGGAAGCGGTGCGCAGCAACTTTGACAGTGCCGCGGTGCTGTCTTGGGCCAAGTCGCCTTTGATGGGGCTGGACGCCCGGGCGGTGGCCCGGCTGGAAAACTACAGCTATCTGTGGAGCGTGCGGGGCAAGCTCTGGACCGGGGAGCTTGCCAACAATCCCCGGGGAATGGCAGGCCCTCTCACCGATGAAGATGTGCAGGAGCTGGCGGAGCTCAATCAAACCCGCCGGCAGGTGATCACCCCCTTGCTCCATCTTCGGGACGCTTTGCGGGATTGCGACGGCCGGGGCTTTGCCGCCGCCGTCTACCGTCTGTTTGAGGAGGTGGATGCTCCCGGCAAGCTCACCGCTTTTGCCGGGGCGCTGCCACAGGGGGAGCGGGAGACCTTTCTTTCCGAAAGCGGCCAGCTCTGGGATATCCTCATGGAGACGCTGGATGTCTTTGGGGAGGTGCTGGGAACCACCACCCCAAAGACATCCAG
>CALCSA010000167.1 GCA_937894185.1 uncultured Clostridia bacterium
AACGGGTGCTGGGTAATCTTCTGGCAAACACCAGCACTGGGGTTTATGGAAAAATAAACAGCTCCAAAGCCGCCAAAAACAATTGGGGCGGCGCCATACCCATCGCCATGCGGTACGAGGTAGCGGTAGGCCCGGCCACCATATTCACCACCGTTTCGGGCAGTGTCCCCAAAGAATATGATATTATGATTGAAAAAATCGATCTTTCCGACAGCAGCCCCACCAAAAATCTTGTCATAAGAATTACCGATCCGGCGCTGATTTCCCAAACAGGTGGCATTGTACAAGGCATGAGCGGCAGCCCTATTATTCAAAATGGTATGCTGGTAGGGTCGGTTACTCATGTTTTTGTAAACGACCCGCAACGTGGATTTGGAATTTTTGCTGAAAATGTGTATAATGGGGCAAATGCTGTCTATTTTCACAATAAAAAGGCTTCATAAGTCGTATGAACTGTTACAAATGATAAACGCCCAACAATTATTTTGTTTACTATTTTATTCGTCAAACTGTTGCAGGGTTTTCCAGTATATGGTAACATTGAGACAGACTAAATTTGTCAACAATGGAGGAATTAGCTTGAATAACAAAATGACGGTGCTCATTGCGGAGGACAACAAAGAATTTTGCACCAAGTGCTCTGCCATCCTCCGCAGCTACGGGTTCGAGACCATCCTCTCCCCCAAAGATGGCCTAAAGGTGGTGAACTACATCAAAGAGTATCAACCATCGGTTGTGCTTGTGGATGTGTTTATGCCCCATCTTGACGCCATTGGTGTAATGAAGGCCGCCAAAAAGCAAGGCGGCGACAAGCCTATCTTCATGACCATGTCGTCCTTCGACAATCCCATGCTGGAAAACGAGCTGATTCGCGCAGGCGCTTCTTACCACTTCCTCAAGCCCTTTGATGTGGATATCCTTGCCGAGCGCATCGTCCAGATTTCAGGGATAAGGCGGCAGGGGGTCAAAACCCCGGTTTCCCTGTTCCCTAAAAGCGAGCCGGATTTAGAGCTTATGGTCACCGAGATTATCCTCCAGATAGGCGTGCCGGCCCATATCAAGGGCTACCATTACCTACGTGAATCTATTATTCTTGCGGTAAAAGAGCCCGAGATCATCAATTCCATCACCAAGTTGCTGTACCCCACGGTGGCCAAAAACAATGGCACTACATCCTCACGGGTAGAACGCGCTATCCGGCATGCTATCGAAGTCGCCTGGGATAGGGGCGATGTGGACATCCTCAATTCGTACTTTGGCTATACTATTCACAATCTGCGGGGCAAACCCACCAACTCAG
>CALCSA010000168.1 GCA_937894185.1 uncultured Clostridia bacterium
TCGTTAAGGGCGTAGTGATGCTTTGGCTTTTTCCCCTCCTGAACCAGAAAAATCTCCAGCATCATCCGGTGGAGCAGGCTGTACTTGCCCTCCCGCAGCAGCGCCAGCTTGTCCAGTTCATTGGATTCCAGCTGGGTCAGGAAGCCCAGCCGTCCGGTATTGATGCCCAGCAGGGGCTTGCCCGCATGGAGGGAGGCCTGTACCGCATGGAGAATGGTGCCATCCCCGCCAATGGTGAGGATCAGGTCACATTGGTCCAGCAGCTGCTGAAACCTGCCCAGAATGCAGTGGTCCTCCGGCTGGGCCAGCTGGGCAAACTTCTGATCCAGCATGGGAATCATATCCAGTTCCCTAAGCCTTTGTAAGGTTTGCCGGGTGCAGTCCACACTGCCCGGCTTGTCCAGATTGGGACGCAACAGAATCTTCATGGGTACCCCCAAAAAAGTAGTATCCGCACCGGTTATCTCTGGCGGCGCAAACTCCCCCTAGCTCAGTGTCAGGCGGGCCTGTTCCACGGTTTCCAAAATCAGCTGGCTGGAAAGTTCCTCCCCCTTGGGAGAGTGGACCAGGTGCAGCAGGTACTCGATGTTTCCCTTTGGCCCGGTGATGGGGGAAAAGTCCAGCCCCCGGGGAGAAAGCCCTGCCCCCAACCCAAAATCCGCCACCTTGCGAATCACCTCGCGGTGAACCGCTTCATCCCGAACCACGCCGTTTTTCCCCACCTTGTCCCGCCCCGCCTCGAACTGGGGCTTGATGAGGCAGACAAGGTCTGCTTCCTCCTTCATCAATGGGGGGAGGACGGGCAACAGCAGAGTCAGGGAGATAAAGCTTGCGTCGATGGTCACCAGATCCAGGGGCTGGGGAATCTGTTCCCCGGTCAGGTAGCGCGCGTTGGTTCGCTCCAGCACAACCACCCGGGAATCGCTGCGCAGCCGCCAGTCCAGCTGGCCGTAGCCCACATCCACCGCGTAAACCCGGGACGCCCCGTTTTGCAGCATACAGTCAGTAAAGCCCCCGGTGGAGGCCCCAATATCCCCGCAGACCTGATCTTGAATGGAAAGGGAAAAACTTTTGACCGCTTTTTCCAGCTTGAGGCCTCCCCGGCTGACATAGGGCAGAGCCTCTCCCCTCACTTCGATGGAGGCGGTGCCAGGGATCTCCTCCCCTGCCTTGGTCACCTTTTCGCCGTTGACATACACCTGCCCCGCCATAATCAGTGCCTTGGCCCGATCCCGGCCCGAGACGTGGCCCTGCTCCACCAATGCGGTGTCCAGCCTTATTTTATCCTTCACGGGATTCTCCTTCTCCCCCGGTTTCCAGCACCGCCTTCACAATGGAAGCGGCGTCCAGCCCCACCAGCCGCAGCTGCTCTTCCACGCTGCCCTGAGGGACAAACCGGTTGTCGATGGCTCGAATCTGTACCCGGCCCCTGTAACCCCGCTCTATAAGAGCTAGCGCAAAGTGCTCACCAATGCCGCCGCTGCGGATGCCCTCTTCCAGAAAGAGCACCCGGTCAAAGGCCATGGCAGCCTCCACTGCCGCCTGCTCCAGCGGCCAAACCCGTGTCAGCTTGAGGAGAGAGACCTCCATCCCCTGCTCCCCAAGAGCCTGATGGGCCCGGGAGACTTCTCCGTACAGGCGGCCATAGGTCACCAGAAGGGTCTTGCCATGCTTGGGACCTGTCAGGGCGATATCAATGCCGCCGGTGATGTATTCCTCCGCCAGAAGGGGCTGGGCTCCTCTGGGATAGCGCACGGCGCAAAGTCCCTTGGTTTGGTACAGGGCCTTCTCCAGACAGAGCTGTAGCTCTTCATAGCTGGCGGGAGCGTAAATGCTGGCCCCCGGGATGGTGGATAAAAAGGCGCAGTCAAACACGCCGTGATGAGTCTCCCCGTCCTCCCCCACCAGACCGGCCCGGTCCACCGCCAGCACCACATGCTGGGGATGGATGGAGCAGTCGTGAATCAGCTGGTCGAAACCCCGCTGCAAAAAGGAGGAGTAGACGGCAAACACCGGCAGAACTCCCTTGGCGGCCAGTCCGGCGCAAAAGGTGACGCCGTGGCCTTCGGCAATGCCCACGTCAAAGAAGCGGCCCTGCCCTTTGAAGCGGCGGGAAAAGTGGTAAAGGCCGGTGGCGTATTTCATAGCGGCAGTGACAGCGCAGATGCGGTGGTCCTCCCCAGCCAGCCGGGTGAGATGCCGGCCGAACACATCGGAAAAACTGTCGGTACTGGGCAGAGGGGACCCCTGCTCCTTGGGATCGAACTTGGAGACGCCGTGGTAGGCGCCGGGGTTGTTTTCCGCCTGAGGATAGCCCTTCCCCTTCACCGTCTCCACATGCAGGAGCACCGGGCGCTCCAGTTTTTTGGCTTGCTCCAGAGCATCCCGCAGGGCGGTTAAATCGTGGCCGTCCACCGGGCCCATGTAGGTGTAGCCCATATCTTCAAAAAAGCCGCTGCGGTAGAGCACATCCTTCATTTGGGAAAGAACGCCCCCCGCTGCCTCCACCATGCCCTCCCCCATATGAGGGACGGAACCCAGAGCGGATTTGACCAGATTCTTCAGTTTATAGTAGGGGCCTGCGGTCCGCAGCCGGGAAAGGTACTTGGTCAGGCCTCCCACATTCTTGGAAATGCTCATTTTGTTGTCGTTGAGCACCACAATTACTTTGCCGTTCTTCTTGCGGGACAGGTTGTTCAGGCCCTCGTAGGCCAACCCTCCGGTGAGAGCACCGTCCCCGATGACGGCGATGACGAACCCTTCCTCCCTGAGCAGCTCCTTGCCTCTTGCAAGGCCATCGGCTACCGAAAGAGAGGTGGAGGCATGCCCCGCCACAAACGCGTCGTGGATGCTCTCGTCTGGCTTGGGGAACCCCGCCATGCCGTCTTTTTGGCGCAGATGCTCAAGGCCGTGCCTGCGGCCGGTCAGCAGCTTGTGGGTATAGCACTGATGGCCCACATCCCACACAATCTGATCGGTGGGAGAGCGAAAAACCATATGCAAAGCAACGGTTAGCTCCACCACCCCCAAATTGGAGGCCAAATGCCCACCGTTGGCAGAAACTCCCTCGATCAACTCCTCCCGCAGCTCGGCGCAAAGCTGCTCCAACTGAGCATCGCTCAGATAGCGCAGGCTTCGGGGAGAGTGTATTTTATCCAGGATGGCTCGCTTGCCCAAAACTTTATATCTCCAATCTGTCTTGTTGTTCGGGAAAACCTTGTTCATGCGACCGGCATCAACATGGCCACCATAATTCCCAGCAGGCAGCCTCCCAGCACCTCCA
>CALCSA010000169.1 GCA_937894185.1 uncultured Clostridia bacterium
AGCTATTCCAAAGCGGTTGTCCCTTGCGGAACCACCAGCATGGTTTCGGGTTTGGATGAGTACATCTCGGTAGGGGGTCTCGAAGGACTGCAGGAAATTTTTGAGGAGATCAAAGGCGTACCGCTAAAGGTGTTCTGGGGTGCACCCTACCGCACACCCTATACCGTGCCCCAGTCAACCGTTTCCTTCAACTTTACCAAAGAGGTACACGAGACGGTGCAGAAATGGCCGGAGTGCTTTGGCGTGTGGGAAACTGTACGGGAGTTTGTCACCGAGGGGGATGATGATACCCTGGGTGCCATTGTGGAGGCCGACAAAAACCGGCTGCCAATATTCGGGTGTGCCCCTATGGCTCGTGGTAAGGAATTGGACGCCTACCTGTGCGGCGGTATTCGGGTGGATCACGAGAGCTACACACATGAAGAAGTGGTTGAAAAGATGCGCAAGGGGATGCATATGCTCATCAGGGAGTCCTCAGTCACTCATTTTCTAGCCGAGAATATCCGTGCAGTCACCGAGGTAAATCCGACGTTGGCCCGCCGGATCAGCTTTTGTACCGATGATGTTACCGCTTCTGACGTTCTGACGAAAGGCCATCTGGATAACGTGGTGCGCCTGGCCATTGCAGCCGGCGTGGAACCAATGACTGCCATTCAGATGGGAACCATCAATAGCGCCGAAGCCTACCGTATCGACCATCTGGTCGGCTCTATTTCTCCTGGCCGCATCGCAGATATTCTGATGGTGGACAGCCCCGAGAGTTTCCGGGTACAAGCGGTTATAAGCGATGGCAAACTGGTCGCCCAAAACAATAAGATGGTCTGCCGGCTGGATCCGCCTTCACGCAGCGCCGTTTTGAGCAGCGAATTGAACTGCCCATTGACAAAACCGGAGGATTTTCACTACAAGGTGGGCATTGAAAACGGCAAGGCCAAAGTTCTGGCCATGGATGTAAAGGGCCCCTTCGTGCGTCAGCGCCGCGATGTGGAATTAATAGTGAAGAACGGTGTAGTGCAGCCGGACATAGAACAGGATGTGGCTATAGTTTCAGTACTCGAACGCTTTGGCCGCAACGGAAACCGAAGCCTGGCCTTCTGCTCCGGTTGGCATTTGAAAAAGGGCGCAATGGCTTCCTCTTGTGCACCGGATGACAATAACATTGTTGTGATGGGCGTGAATGCAGCGGATATGTCCCTTGCGGTTAACCACCTGATTGAGAACGGTGGCGGGCAAGTATTGGCAGCGGATGGTAAGATCATCGACTTTTTGCCTCTTCCTGTGGGCGGCATCGTGAGCGACGAGGAGCCGGAGGTGATTGCTCGCCGCGAAAAGGAGCTGAACAAGGCGGCCAATGCCTTAGGCTGCAATCTGCCCGAACCCCTGATGTACATGTTCTTTTTGCCCATAACCTCCATCCCAGACTATGCTATCACCGACGTAGGTCCGGTGGATGTACAGGCGCTGGGCATCTTTGACCCCATTTTGGAACTGATGGAAAAATAGGGGGGCGCGAGTATGAAGAAACATGAACTCAAAAAGCTGCTGGATGTGGCCAACGGCCGCATTCAAGCAGATATGGTCATCAAGAACGCAAAGATTGTAGATGTGTACAACGGCTGCGTTACCGAGGGCGATATTGCTCTATGTGACGAGTGGATTGCGGGGGTAGGCAGCTACAGCGGCCTTAAAGAAATTGATGCTGCTGGGCAGTACGCCGCGCCCGGTTTAATTGATAGCCACATCCATATCGAGTCTTCCTACGTCAGCCCAGAAGAAATCGGGCGGCTCTTGGTGCCTCATGGCGGCACCACCATCATTGCCGATCCCCACGAAATCGTCAACGTATGTGGGCTTAAGGGGATGGAATACATGCTAAGCGCGGCCGCGGAGACGGTGTTGGACGTGAAGTTTAGGCTGCCTTCCTGTGTGCCTGCCACCCCTTTTGAGCACTCGGGTGCCAGCATTGATGCTGCTGTCATGAAGGAGCCGCTGCGGGATGAACGCATCATTGGCCTAGGCGAGTTTATGGACTACCCCGGCGTGATTGCAGCTACGGATGCGGTGTTGGACAAGCTGCTGGCCGCCATGGAAACGGGTAAGCTGATCGACGGGCACAGCCCCGCAGTGAAAGGAAAAAACCTGAACACTTACATCGCCGCGGGCATCACGACCGATCATGAATGCGCTACAGCGGAAGAAATGACCGACCGCATTGCCCGGGGTATGTATGTGCTGTTGCGCCAAGGCTCAGCCTGCCATGATCTGCGCAACCTGCTCAAAGGCCTAACGCCGGAAAACAGCCGCCGGTGCCTACTTTGCTCCGATGATCGCCAGCCCAAAACCATTCTGGAGTTAGGCCATTTGGACGATCATCTGAGAATCTGCGTTGAGGAGGGGGTAGATGCTATCACCGCCATCCGCATGGCCACCATCAACGCAGCGGAGTGCTTCCGGCTGCATGATCGCGGGGGGATTGCGCCCGGACTTAGGGCTGATATTGTGCTTCTGGATAACCTGAAGAGCTTTGACGTACAGAGTGTGTTCATTGCGGGCAATGAAGTGGCCCGGGATGGCCGCTATCTGCCCGAAGTCCGCCG
>CALCSA010000170.1 GCA_937894185.1 uncultured Clostridia bacterium
TTGGCCGGCCTTTGCCTTTCTCCCCTGCTCAACCGCCCTTTTGAGAGACGGCGTGCATCTGCTCCGGACCGGGGCGAAACCGCTGTAAAATCCAGACGATATCCTTGCGGGTAATGCTCCCTACCGAGAGGAGCACCAACCCATACACCAAGCTGATGACCATAAGCCCCAGAGCCAAACTTTGCCACAGAGCCATCTCCCCCAAAAGAGAGTAGTTGCACAGGGCCTTCCAGGTCTGACTGGCTGCCAGTGCCGCCAGCACAGGCTTAAACACCCAGTCGTTGATTCGCAGGGAAATGCGGGTGATCTTCATGAGGCGGCCCAGATTGAGCAGGGAGGTGAACAAATTGCTGGCCACCACCATCCAGACAAAGCCCCAGACTCCCCACCGGGGAATCAGCAGCCAGACCATCAGCACCCGCAGCAGGCAGTCCCCCACTGAATAGACGGCGCTGTGGGTTTGTTCCCCCATCCCCTGCAGAATGCTGACCACCACTGTCTCGATACACATAAAGGGGCACAAGAATGCCATGGAGCGGAGCATCTCCCCCACCCGTGGGTCCTTGTAGACCACCACGCCAATCTCGTAAGAAAAGCTCATCAACAGGCAGACGATGAGAACCCCCAGAATCGAGGTCACCTGCAAAATCTTGCCGATCACCGATTCCAGCCTGCGCCGTTGAGACAGGGCATAAAGCCGGGAAACCTCCGGCGTCAGGGTAATGACAAAGGCGGAAAGCAAACTCAACGGGAAGATGAGCAGGGGCATCACCATCCCCCGGAGCATGCCGTAGGTTCCGGTGGCGTCGTCGTGGTTGCCGCCAAAGGCAGCCAGCCCCGAGACAATGAGAATATCCTCCCACAGGCGCAGGATGCTGCGGATGTAGTGGCTCACCGAAATGGGCAGGGCAAACCGCAGGATGCGCAGGTTGTATCCCCGGGTAAAATCTTGCTGCTGTTCCGGGTGCTTTCTGCGGTCAATCAGATATCCGGCCAAAGTGTAGACAAGGCAGACGCCTTCTCCCAAGGTGATTCCCAAAACCACCAGAGCGCAGCCCTCGGCAATTCCCTTGGAAAGCCCTGCCGACAGAGTGGTCATGATGAATGCCATCTTAAAGAGCTGTTCGATCACTTGAGCCGACGCGGGAACCGCCACCCTGCGGCAGGCGATGAAGTAGCCTCTCAGACAGGCGCAGACCGAGAGGAAGGGCAGCCCCGGAGCCAGCAGCTTGAGGGAAAGAACGGTGCGGGCATCCCCCAGAATGTTGACGGCGATGGGGTCGGCAAAGAGGTAAAGGATCAAGGCCACCACGCAGCTGAGAGTCAGGGACATGGCCACACTGCCAGACAGAATGCGCCGGGCGTTGCCTGTTTTGCCCCGGGCCAGCTCTTCTGCCGCCAGCTTGGACACCGCCGTGCTGATTCCAGAGGTGGCAAAGGTGATGCTCAGGGCGTAAACCGACATTACCAGAGAATAGAGCCCCATTCCCTGAGCCCCCATGGTGTTGGAAAGATACACCCGGAACACAAATCCGATCAACCGGACAAACAGAGCCGAGGCGCTGAGCACAAGGGTGGAAAACATTATGTTTTGTCTCTTCATGGGCGGTATTCACTCCTCTTTGTTGGGGGAACCTTGGCGTTATCTGCCTGCGCCTTTGACGCAGCGACAGCTTCTTTTCTCCGGCTTAAAGCTGTAGAACAGTGCTACTCCAGTATATTCAGCCCGGGGAGTGAAATATTTGCCGTTTCGGGGAAGATGTCCCCCAAAAAAGACAAGAACCCTTGGCAACAACAATTGCTGTCACCAAGGGCTCCTGTCTTTGCAAGGCTACTCTCTGCCGCTTTTTATCTGCTCAATCTTGTCCCGCAGGTAGGCGGCGTGCTCGAACTCCAGCAGCTTGGCGGCGTTTTTCATCTCCGCTGTCAGCTGTTTGATCAGGGTGGATTTTTCTCTGGGGCTCATCTGCTTAAGGCGTTTGCCCTTGCGGTCTACATCGTCCTTGGAGGAAATCTCCAGAACATTCGCCACCTTCTTTTGGATGGTTTGAGGGACGATTCCGTGTTCCTGATTATGCCGCTGCTGAATTTCCCGGCGGCGGTAGGTTTCGGTGATGGCCCGCTCCATGGAAGGGGTGACCGAATCGGCGTACATAATCACCTTGCCTCCTGCGTTTCGGGCGGCCCGGCCAATGGTCTGGATCAAAGAGGTTTCCCCCCGCAAAAAGCCCTCCTTGTCGGCGTCAAAGATGGCCACCAGACTCACCTCGGGGATGTCCAAGCCTTCCCGCAGCAGGTTGATTCCCACCAGTACATCAAATTCCCCCATGCGCAGATCCCGGACAATCTCCATCCGCTCAATGGTATCTACGTCGTGGTGCATATAGCGGATTTTGACACCCAGATTGTGGAGGTAATCGGTTAAATCCTCCGCCATCTTCTTGGTCAGAGTAGTGATGAGGGTTCGCTCCCCCACCTCTACCCGGGCGCCTATTTCCATCACCACATCGTCGATCTGGCCTTCTACCGGCCGCACCTCAATCTCCGGGTCCACAAGGCCGGTGGGGCGGATGATCTGCTCCACAATCTGCTGGGCGTGCTCCCGCTCAAAGGGGCCGGGGGTAGCGCTGACATACACCGTTTGATTGAACTTGCTGTAGAACTCATCAAAGTTAAGGGGGCGGTTGTCAAAGGCGGAGGGCAGCCGGAACCCATAGTCCACCAGATTCTTTTTCCGGGCGTAATCGCCGCCGTACATTCCCCGGGCTTGCGGCAAGGTCACGTGGCTTTCGTCAATGAAGAAGAGGAAGTCGTCGGGGAAGTAGTCAAAAAGGGTGAAGGGGGTGCACCCCGGCTGACGGCCCGCCAGCACCCGGTTATAGTTTTCGATCCCCGAGCAAAAGCCGATCTCTGTCAGCATTTCCATGTCGTAGTTGACCCGCTCGGCAATCCGCTGGGCTTCGATCAGCTTTCCTTCCCGCCGAAAGAACTGCACCCGCTCCTCCATCTCCTGCTTGATGTCCTCAATGCCCTTGAGCATTTGCTCCCGGGGCACAATATAGTGGGAGGCGGGATAGATAGCCACGTGGCCCACCACCGCCTTAATTTCCCCGGTGAGGGGGTTGACCTCGCTGATGCGGTCGATCTCATCCCCGAAAAATTCCACCCGAATGGCCTGCTCGTTCCAGTAGGCGGGGTAAATTTCCACAATGTCCCCCCGCACCCGGAACTTGTTGCGGATAAAGTTTAAGTCGTTGCGCTCGTATTGGAGGTCCACCAATTTTTTGATCAGGTCCTCCCGGCTTCGTTCCATGCCCTGCCGCAGGGAAATGACCATCTCCCGGTAATCGATGGGGTCACCCAAGGTGTAAATGCAGCTGATGGAGGAAACAATAATCACATCCCGGCGCTCCGAAAGGGCCGAGGTGGCCGAGTGGCGCAGCCGCTCAATCTCGTCGTTGATGGAGCTGTCCTTGGCAATATAGGTGTCGGTGCCGGGAATATAGCTGACAAAGTATTCCACCGCGTTGTCCGGGAAAAACTCCCGGAACTCGCTGCAAAGCTGGGCGGCAAGGGTTTTGTTGTGGGCCAGAACCAGAGTGGGCCGGTTGACCCGGGCGATGACGTTGGCCATGGTAAAGGTCTTGCCCGAACCGGTCACCCCCAGCAGAACCTGCTCCCGTTCACCCCGGTTGATCCCCTCTACCAGCCCTTTGATGGCCTTGGGCTGATCCCCGGTGGGCTGGTATTCCGACACCAGCCGAAAGGTGTTTTCCTTCACTGCGCACCCTCCTTTCGCACGTTTGTTTACCTCAATGATTGTACCACATGTCCGGGGAATACTCAATATATTCAACAAGCACCGGAGCACACTATCAAGGAGGCGGATGGATTGCTTTCTTCTCAAAGGGTGGGGAAACACGCCTTCCGACAGCTATCCTTCCCCGGTTACTTGGTGATGAATCGGCAGTTTCCCGTTTTTTCCCAGCGCCGGACTGGTAATTAGAGCAAAGGAATGGTAAAATAATACCAATATCTAATTTAATAAAATTTACCTTGGACCGATAACCAAAAAGGCAGGTGTCACCTATGGCGTCCATGGAACAAAAGATTCTCAAGGCTCTGCGCCCTCAACAGGTACAGGGGTTGAGCAAAAAAACTCTGGCAAAAGCAGTGGGGCTTAAAAAAAAGCAGAAAGAGCGGTTTGTCACAGTTATTGACGAGCTGCTTTCTCAGGGCAAGCTGCTGGAACGGGCGGGCCGCTTCTTCCCTGCCGAAGGGCAGCGGATGGCCTATGCAACCATCACCCGGGTCAGCGGAACCTTTGGCTTTGCCCGACCGGAAGAGGCGGAGCAGGATGTCTTTATCCCCGGGCGGATGCTGATGGGCTCCATGCCCGGCGACCGGGTGCTGCTGCGGATCAGCGCCGACAGCGGCGAGCTGGAAAAGGGCGAGGTATTTCGCATTGTGGAGGAGTCCCATCAGCCTTTTTCCGGAACCTTGCAGGTGGAAGGCGGCGTCTACGCCGTGCTGCCCGACCATTCCATGCGCTGGCCCCTGCCCGTGGTGCGGGGCGGCGTGATGAACGCCCGGCCGGGAGACAAGGTGCTGGCGGAAATCGCCACCCGGGGCGAGCGCCACAGCGAGCATACCGCCCGGGTGATCACTACCTTTGGCAGTGCTCTTTCGGCGGCCTCCTGCTCCCTTGCGGTGCTGGCGGAGCTGGGGGTTCCCATTCAGTTTCCTGACGAGGTCAAGGAGCAGGCCCGGGCCATTGGCGCCTCCGCCGGGATTCACCCCAAGGAGATCGCCGCCCGGCTGGATTTGCGGGAGGAAATAATCTTCACCATCGACAGCGCCGATTCCAAGGATTTGGATGACGCTATTAGTCTGAAGAAGCTGCCCGGCGGCTGGGAACTGGGAGTTCACATCGCCGATGTCAGCCACTACGTCACCCCTAATTCCCCGCTGGATCAGGAGGCCTTTCAGCGGGGCACCTCGGTTTACTACGCCGACAGTGTGATTCCCATGCTGCCTCCCGAGCTTTCCAACGGCATCTGCTCCCTCAATCCGGGGGAGGACCGGCTGGCCTTTTCCTGCTTTGTAACCCTCAACTCCTCGGCTGTTATGACCGCCTACCAGTTCCGCAAAAGCGTGATCCGCTCCCGAGTCAAGGGGGTTTATAGCGAGCTCAACGCTCTGCTGGACGGCAGCGAGGATCCTGCCCTGCAGGAAAAGTACGCCGACATTCAAGAGATGCTTGTGGAAATGCAAAAGCTGGCCCAACTGCTGATTCGGAACCGTCAGGCGGCGGGTAAGCTGGAATTGGAAAGCATTGAGGGTAAAATTGTATTGGATAAAGCCGGGGAGCCCATTGACGTTTATCCCCGGGAGCGTGGCTTCTGCGAGCGCCTGATCGAGGAGTTTATGCTGCTGGCCAACGAGGCTGCCGCCACCTTTGCCACCGAACACAAGCTTCCCTTTGTCTACCGGGTTCACGACAATCCCTCCCCCGACAAGCTGGAGGAGCTTTATGAGGTGCTGGCCCGGCTGGGAGTCTCCTTCCGCAAGCCCAATCCCACTGCTATTTCCAAGGGGCTGGCCGATATCCTTAAGTCGGTAGAGGGTACCAAATACGCAGGCGTTATTGGTGTGTTGACTTTGCGCTCCATGGCCAAGGCAAAGTATTCCCATCAAAATACCGGGCATTTTGGGCTATCGTTAAAAAACTACGCCCACTTCACCTCCCCCATTCGGCGCTACCCGGACCTGACGGTCCACCGCATCCTCAGCGCCGCCCTCTCCCCCATGAAGAAGGAGAATCTGGTGCGCCACTACACCGCATTTGCCGCCCGGTCCGCCGAGCACTCCTTTCAGCGGGAGCTGGTGGCTGTCAACGCCGAGCGGGGCTGCGAGGCCTGCTACAAGGCAAGCTATATGGGTCGGTTTATCGGGCAGGAGTTTGAAGGCGTGGTGTCCGGCTGCACCGCCCACGGAGCTTACGTTCAGCTGCCCAACACCTGTGAGGGGCTGGTCAAGCTGGCGGATTTCCCACCGGGTGACTGGGGATTCGACGGCCAGATCGCCATTGTTAACGCCGTGAGAAAAGGCCGCATCCAATTGGGAGATACCGTCAAGGTAAAGGTGCTTTCCACCAATGTCTCCGCCGGGCAGATCGACTTTGCACTGGTGAAGTAGGCAGTCGACCCCATTGATGCTATATCTTTGTACCGCAAAAAAATCCCACCCTCCAAAGGGGTGGGATTTTTGATGGGCCAATTCCCCGGACTTTTATTCCGGCTGGTGGGAAGGATCAGAATCCTGCGGGGGTTGTGGAGCTTTGTTAAACAGATTCATGGCGTCGTTTATTTTGCCCTGTACCAGCAGTTCCACGGCGGTGACGGCGTTTTCCAAAGCCGGAGCAATCTCCTTCATCTCATCGGGAGAAAGGCGGCCGATCACCCAGTCCTTCATATCCATATTGGGGTAGGGCTTGCCGCCGATTCCAATGCGCACCCGGGGAAAGGCATCGCTTCCGGTGAGGTAGATGATGTTTTGCAGGCCTTTCTGCCCGCCGTCGCTGCCGCTGCGGCGAATGCGCAGACGTCCGGGAGCCAGATTGATGTCGTCGCACAAAACAATCAGCCGCTGCATGGGCACTTTGTGGAAGGCCAAAGCCTCCTGCACCGCCCGCCCCGACAGGTTCATGTAGGTGGTGGGCTTGAGGAGCAGCACTTTTTTGCCATGGATCACGCACTCGCCGCAAAGGGACTGAAAGCGTATGCGGCTTACCTTAACGTTGTACTTTTCCGCCAGAAGATCAAGAGCCAGATAACCGGCGTTGTGGCGGGTGGCTTGATATTCGGTTCCGGGATTGCCCAGCCCCGCGACAATATATTCCACAGGGCCGGCGGGAGCCGGGCTGCTTTGGGGAAACAGCTTGGCAAACAGATCATCCAACATATTGGGTTCCTGCCTTACAGAAGAGTATGCCGGTAAGAATTACTGTCTTTGCCGGCGGATATGTGACGGGACAAGCTACACAAACAAAGGAGAAACAGGCTTGTCCTTGTAAATGCGCTCGATGGCCTCGGCAAAGACAGGGGCCACCGACAGGTAGGTAATTTTATCAATCCGATCTTCCGGCTCCCGGTAGATGGTGTCCAGAAGGGTCAGCTCTTTGATGGGACTTTCGGCAATCCGCTCCAGGGCGGGAGGAGACAAAACCCCGTGGGTGGCGCAGGCGTAAACCTCCTCCGCCTTGCCCACTTCTATCAGCGCCCGGGCGGCGTTGCAAAGGGTACCTGCCGTGTCAATCATATCGTCCACCAGAATGACACTCTTTCCCTTTACATCCCCGATGATGTTCATCACCTCGGAAACGTTGGCCTTGGGGCGGCGCTTGTCGATAATGGCAAGGGGAGCATCAAATTTTTCGGCAAACTTCCTGGCTCTGGTCACCGAACCCAAATCGGGGGAAACAATCACCATATCTTCTTTGCAGTGGGCAAACTTCTTGCAGAAGTAGGGAACCAGCAGGGGGACTCCCAGCAGGTGATCCACCGGGATGTTGAAGAATCCCTGAATCTGAGCGGCGTGGAGATCCATGGTGAGCACCCGGTCGGCTCCGGCGGCGGTGATGATGTCGGCTGCCAGCTTGGCGGAAATAGGGTCTCTGGCTTTGGCTTTCCGGTCTTGGCGGGCGTAACCGAAATAGGGGATGACGGCGGTGATGCGCCCGGCCGATGCCCGTTTGAAGGCGTCGATCATGATGAGAAGCTCCATCATGTGATCGTTGACCGGCTTGGAGGTGGACTGCACCACAAATACATCACTGCCACGCACACTTTCCCCGATGGAAAGGGAAATCTCTCCGTCGGCAAAGGCTGTCACCTCGCTTTTTCCCAAAGGCAGACCCAGGGTGCGGGCAATGGCCTGAGCCACAGGCCGGTTGGAGTTTGCGGTAAAAATTTTGATGTCCTTGCCATGCAAATTCATTTCTTTGTTTGCTCCCTTATGGAAGGCCACGTCCCAAAGCGCCAAACCGGGCAAGCGGTTCGCTCCCTTGAGTATCCGGCCCTTATTTTTAACACCGCTGATTGTTCGGTGTCTCTGCCGGAATATTACGATTTGTTTCCTCTCTCAAAGCGCTTGCTGTTTTTGTTCCAGTTTTCCTTGACGGTTTGCCGTGCTCTTCCAATGACCAGAGCGTCGGCGGGCACGTCGTCGGTGACGGTAGTGCCTGCGGCGCAGTACACTCGGTCCCCCAATGTGACGGGAGCGATCAGGTTGGTGTTGCAGCCAATAAAGGCTCCGTCTCCAATGGTGGTGCGGTTTTTTTGGTTGCCGTTGTAGTTGACGGTGACCACCCCGCAGCCAAAGTTACACCAGCGGCCGGTATCGGTATCCCCCACATAGGTGAGGTGGGACACCGAGGTTCCATCACCGATGGTAGAGTTTTTCAGTTCCACAAAGTTGCCGATCTTAACGTTGTCGCCAAGATGGCATCCGGGGCGCAGGCGGGACATGGGGCCGATGGCCGCCTTAGCTCCCACCACGGAATCCTCCAGCTGGGAGCTGGTGATGGTGCTGCCGTCTCCCACCGAGCTATTGCGAATGGTGGTGTGTGGTCCGATTTCGCAGTCGGCGCCCACCATGGTTTCTCCAATGAGGATAGTACCGGGAAGCAGACGGGTGTCAGGGCCGATTTGCACCTGCGCTCCCACCACCACCTGATCGGGGAAGGGAATGTCCACGCCCTCCTCCAGCAGCCGTTCCACAAT
>CALCSA010000171.1 GCA_937894185.1 uncultured Clostridia bacterium
CAGTAAGTGGAACAACTACAGGGGGCCGACACTATTCCTCCCGGTGCAGGCTCACGTCGGTATCCAGAGAGGGCGGCGGAGTCACATCAGGGGTGGTGTACAAATGAGAAAACTTTTGAGCGGAAACATAAGCTTCCTGCTCCTGCGTCTTTTCCTCTTCCGGCGGATAGGGGTTCACTGGCCGGACAATGAGCTTGACGCCATCAATGCGCAGCACCTCTACCGGCACCCCCTGGGGAATGGCATCGCCGTATTCGCTTCGGGCGGCCCAATCCAGCCCGTTGGCCGAAACCCGGCCTGTCTGCTGCAGATTATCGATCCGCTGGGTGACCATCCCTAGCTGGCCTACCACCCGGTCGGCGTTGGTGGCCTGACGGCGCACCGTCACCTTATCCAAAAGCAGGGGGCGGCCCACAATCAGCACCGCAATGGAGGTAACCAGGCAAATCAGCAGCTGGAGCCAGAAGGCAGCTCCCACATAAGCGGCCAGAGCCGCCAGCAAGGAACCCACTGCAAACCAGATGCAGACCAGTTCCACCGTCAAGCTTTCTAAAATCACAAGGCCGGCCGCGAGAATCAGCCAAGCCAGCGCTCCAAAAGAGCCAAACATAAAATTCCCCCTCTCGATCAGGGTATGGGACGCCGCCTGTGCAGGCCGCAGGACCATACCGGCTGTTTTTGGGATCAACCTTCGGGAGCAGGAGCTTACCGCAAACGGCAAGGCTCCAACATCCCGCTAAGGAATCGGCAAACAGGATAACGGTAACATTATATAGGATTTTAGGGCAAATTACAATTGAGCAATTGCATTTTGTGGCATTTTAACAGATTTTTCAGGGGCAGCACCCGCTATTCCTATGATAGCCCCTTTGATGGGGGAATACAAGAAAGAAAACCTTCCATTTCAGTGGGACAAGCGGCAGAGGGCGAAGCCTGCTCGTCCCCCAAACTTTAGGTTTCATCCCGCCCCTTTGTTTAGGCTGTCCCCAGCCGGACCATACTTTTGGCAAAGATTTTTCCTTCTTAATGCAAAGAGCCAAAAAAGCTGCGGCACCATCGCTTTATCCCTCCATCACCTGCGTTCACAGGCCGGGCGGTATTTTTCCGCTGGGCCGTCTTGGAGCCGTCTGTGCTCCTATCCCGCAAGATTTCTCGGTGCCGGAAGCTTTTTTGACCCTCGGATGTACTTTACAAGCTCTGCCGATTCATGTAAAATATAAGAATATAGTCCATCACGGTTGAAACAGGAGGTTTGGCTATGCCGGTAGTTTATCGCAGAGTTCTGCTGAAGCTCAGCGGAGAAGCCTTGGCAGGAAACGGTCGCTTTGGGTTGGATCACGAAGCGATTCACAACATCTGCCAAAGTGTAAAAGAATGTGTCAATTTAGGAGCTCAGGTGGCCATTGTAGTTGGTGGCGGAAACTTTTGGCGGGGCCGGGAGGCCGGTAAAATGGACCGCACCCGGGCCGACCATATGGGGATGCTGGCCACCGTTATGAACTCCCTGGCTCTGGCCGACAGTCTGGAGTCTCTGGGAGTCAATGTGCGGGTACAGACCGCTATCAACA
This sequence comes from uncultured Clostridia bacterium, assembly GCA_937894185.1. Taxonomy (GTDB): domain Bacteria; phylum Bacillota; class Clostridia; order Oscillospirales; family Ruminococcaceae; genus WRAV01. The sequence continues at coordinate 1,569 of CALCSA010000171.1, forward strand.
TGCAGCAAATTGCCGAGCCGTACATACGCAACCGTGCGGTGCGGCATATGGAAAAGGGCCGGGTGGTCATCTTTGGATGCGGCACCGGAAACCCCTTCTTTTCCACCGACACCGCGGCGGCGTTGCGGGCGGCCGAGATCGACGCCGATGTCATCTTCAAGGCTTCGGTGGTGGATGGCGTGTACGACAAGGACCCCAACCGCTATCCCGATGCGGTCAAGCTGGATACGGTAAGCTACTCCCGTATTCTTTCGGAGGATCTGGGAGTTATGGATTCCACCGCCGCCTCCATCTGCCGCGAACACGGCATTCCCATTCAGGTGTTCAGTCTCAAAGATCCCGAGAATATTGTTCGCGCTTTGGGCGGAGAAGCCATCGGCACAATTGTAAAGGAGGCGTAAGGCAGTGGAGAATCTTTTAAGCGTTGTAGAAGACAAAATGAAAAAGACCCTGAGCGTTTTGCAAAACGATCTGGGCAACATTCGCGCGGGACGTGCCAACCCCGCCCTGCTGGAAAAAATTCAAGTGGACTACTACGGCACCCCCACTCCCATTCAGCAGATGGCCGCCGTTTCGGTGGCCGAAGCTCGCATTCTGGTGATTCAGCCTTGGGATAAATCCTCTATGGGAGCCATTGAAAAGGCCATTCAAAAATCGGATTTGGGCATCAACCCCACCAATGACGGAAACGTTATCCGCATTGCCTTCCCCCAGCCCACCGAGGAGCGCCGCAAGGAGCTGTGCAAGCAGGTAAAAGCCACTGCGGAAGACGCTAAAATTGCCATCCGCGCCATCCGCAGAGATGCCAACGAAAAGGCAAAAGCTCAAAAAAAGGCCTCCGAAATCAGCGAGGACGATCTCAAGGTACTGGAAAAAGATATTCAGGCCCTGACCGACGACAACATCAAGGAAGTGGACAAAATTGCCGCTGCCAAGGAAAAAGAAATTCTGGAAATATAACGCTTAAAGGGCACTGTTTTGCAGGGAAGCCACAGGTAGCCGTTTGGGTTGCCGTTGGCTTCCCCGCGCCTTGTTTGCCCGGATAGGACCGACTATGACGCAATCTCTGACCCTGCCCGGCCACGTGGGCATCATTATGGATGGCAACGGACGCTGGGCCACTGCAAGGGGGCTTTCCCGCAACCGGGGCCACAAGCGAGGAGCCGAAGTCTTTGGCGAAATCGTCCGCCACGCCAAAAAGCTGGGTATCCCCTACCTGACGGTCTACGCCTTTTCCACGGAAAACTGGAACCGCCCCCCTCAGGAAGTTGCTGGCATCATGAATTTGCTCCGCGGCTATCTGCGGGACGCAGACCGGTACCGGAAGGAAAACGTCCAAACCCGAATTATCGGCGACAAGGCTCAGCTGGACGCCGACTTGGTAGAGATGATCGCCAAGGTGGAGGAGGGCAGCCGGCACAACACCGGCATTCACGTCAACATTGCCTTAAACTACGGGGGCCGGGACGAGCTGGTGCAGGCGGCCCGAAAAATCGCCGCCATGATGCTGGAAGGCTCCATCCCCCTGCAAAGCGTGGATCATTCGCTGCTGGAGCGTTGTCTTTACACGGCCGGGCAGCCCGATGTGGATCTGATCATCCGCACCGGTGGGGAGCAGCGCATTTCCAACTTTCTGCTCTGGCAGGGAGCTTACGCCGAGCTGATCTTTACCCCCACCCTGTGGCCGGACTTTACCGCCGCCGATCTGGACGCCGCTCTGGAGGAGTTTTCCCGCCGAGAACGGCGGATGGGGGGCATTTAGCCGGGG
>CALCSA010000172.1 GCA_937894185.1 uncultured Clostridia bacterium
CAGATGGAAGGCCTCGAAGATGGTGACATCGTAGCCCTTCTGACGCAGATCTCCGGCGCAGGTCAGTCCGGCAGGCCCAGCGCCGATCACGGCAACTTTATGGCCGTTGCCCTCGGGCTTGGAGCCTTTTTCCTCTATGTGTTTCATATGCCAGTCGGCGGCAAACCGTTCCAGACGGCCGATGCCCACAGGCTCACCCTTTTTGCCCCGAACGCAGAGCTCCTCGCACTGGGTTTCCTGGGGGCAGACCCGACCGCATACAGCGGGAAGGGCGTTGGTCTGGCGGATGCACTGGTAGGCTTCCTCGAATTCTCCCTTGGCAATATGGCCGATAAACTCGGGAATCTGCACATTGACGGGGCAACCTGCCACACAGGGCTTATGTTTGCAACCAAGGCAGCGTGTGGCTTCTTCGATGGCCATTTCCTCGGTGTAGCCCAGAGCCACTTCCTCAAAGTTGCGGTTGCGAATCTGTGGCTCCTGCACCGGCATCCCTACTTTTTCAAGGCTCATGTTGGGTTTAGCCATGGAGCTCTCCTCCCTTCAGCATGCGGCATTCATGATTGGACTCCTGATCCCGGTAAAAGGAGTTGCGGGCCATCAGCTCATCAAAATCCACCTGATGTCCGTCAAATTCCGGACCGTCTACACAGGCAAACTTCACTTTGCCGTCCACCGTGACCCGGCAGCCGCCGCACATGCCGGTGCCGTCAATCATAATGGGGTTGAGGCTGACCACCGTCTTGACGCCATAAGGCTGGGTGGTTTTGCAGACAAACTTCATCATGATCACCGGCCCGATGGCAATGACCACGTCATAGTCGTTTCCGGCATCCAGCAGGGATTTCAGCTTATCGGTGACAAAGCCCTTTTCCCCGTAGGAGCCGTCGTCGGTGGTGAGGTAGAGGTTGTTGGAAACAGCCTTCATTTCTTCTTCCAGAATCACAATGTCCTTGGAGCGGAACCCGGCAATGATATCCACCTGAGCGCCCATCTGATGGAGCGCCTTGGCTTGGGGATAGGCAATGGCACAACCGACTCCGCCCCCTACCACGCAGGCCTTTTTGATGCCGTCCAGATGGCTGGGGGTACCCAAAGGTCCGACAAAATCGTAAATATCGTCCCCGATGTTCAATTGGGAAAGCATGATGGTGGAACGACCCACATGCTGAAAAATAATCGTAACTGTTCCCTTTTCCCTATTCGTATCCGCAATGGTCAGCGGAATTCTTTCCCCCTGCTCGTCCACCCGGAAGATGATAAACTGCCCCGGCTGCGCTTTTTTGGCAATCAGGGGAGCATCCACTTCCAGCAGCGTAACCGACTCGTTGAGACGGCGCTTGTTTACGACCTGATACATGCTCACTGCTCCTTCATTTCAGTTTCTGTTTCACTCTGCTGCGCCTCATCTGTCTCTATGGGCTTGGCAGTAGGACTGATGACAAATAATTCTAAACGCTTATAATTAAGAACACCATACAGGTATTCTTCCAAGCAATATCCGCCTTCGTAGATGGCCTTGGCGTGTTCTTCCCCTACATAGCGGAAGTGCCACGGCTCATAGATGATGTTGGTGATCTCCTGCTTGTCCTGAGGATACCGCAGAATAAACCCGTATTTCCAAGAGTGTTCCGCCATCCACTTGGCTGCGGGAGTTTGGGCAAAACTGTCGTCCAGATTTTGGTTTTCCGGGGTGACAATATCCGCCGCCAGTCCGGTTTGATGCTCGCTGGTGCCTGGTGGCAACACAATAGAGGCGGCAACAGCCGTCGCCTCCTCGTCACTCTTCCCCGTCGCTTTGTGCTCGGCTATTTTGTTTTCATACAGCTCTTTCTGCCGCTCTTCCGAACGATAGGCGGAACAAACCATCAGGCTGATGCCCTCGGTTTTAGCCTCAGCAATCATTTTTTTAAGAGCAGGTGCCATGCGGGAGTCCACCTGATACCCGGGGGCAACCGTCTCCAATTCAGGGGGGGCATACCCCGCCGGCAAGGGATTGAGAGCACTGGCCAGAATGAGCTGCCATTCATCATCGGGCGTCTGAATAACAGGTTCCGGTTCGGGCTCCGGCTCGGATGCCTCAGGCTCCGCGGGAGGAGAAATTTCCGGCTGGGAAGGCTCAGCTTCCTGCGAAACCTCCGTCTTATCTTTGGGGGCGGGCTGTCTGGTTCCAATCAGCCATCCGGCTCCTCCCACCAGCCCAATGACAATCAGCGCCAGCAGTAGACGCCGCCTCCTATATTTGCTTTGAGTTCTTGCTTTTTTGCGTCTGTTCGCCATGATTTCGCCTCATTGTTCCAGATTGTTATTTTATTCTCATAGCCTAATTATTAAAACACATTATCTGGGCAATGTCAATGCAAATACATTGAACAAACTTACCTCCAGGCGTCTTTGGAAGGATTCGGCAATGTCAATCCAAACCCAATGAACAGCAACCCGGCAAAACACTTCTGGAAGGAAGCGGGAAAGGCTTTTCCAGTCATTTTTACATTGAATTTTACCAAAACCCACTGGTACTATGCTATAATATATTATGTAATACCCAAGGATTCGAGGTGAAGAAATGCCCCCTGTTAATATTCCAAAGCAAAGCCTACATACTGCCCCGGAAGCCCGGCCCTCCCCTCTCCCCTGCGCTGCCAAAGTTATCCGGCAGGTGCTGCGCCCTTATCGCCGGGGATTGTGGGTGCTGTTGCTGCCCCTGAGCTTTTTAATCACCGGGTGGGCCGCTCTCCACCCCACCGCGGTGGAACGTTTCTACTCCCAAGGAATATATCGGGCCTTGACCGAGGTGTTCGGCAGATTCTTCGGATTGTTCCCCTTTTCCGTAGCCGAGCTTCTTCTCTACGCTGTGATCTTGGTCCTCCTCCTCTGGTTGAGCCTACATATACTCCGAATGATCCGCCTTAGGGATTTTGCTACCCGCCTGCCGGGGATGCTGGCCACCTTGGCCTGTGCGGCGGGAATCGGCTATTTTGTGTTTACCCTGTTTTGCGGTCTCAACTATCACCGGGTCACCTTTGCCGACCAGAGTGGCTTGGAGATCCGGCCCTCCTCCACCCAAGAGCTGGCAGCCCTATATGAGGAGCTGGTCCACACAGCCAACAGCGCCCGGCAGCAGGTTTTAAGCGGCGATTCGGGGGAGATGCTCCTCTCCCATGACAGCTTTTACGCCGCAGGAGCCGAGGCTGCCCAGACCATGAACAAACTGGGGGAGCGTTATCCCCAGTTGGGGGGATTCACCCCCCGAGCCAAACCGGTTGCGCTGTCCCGGGGCATGTCGGTGATCGATATCACAGGAATCTACATCCCCTTTACCTTTGAGGGCAATGTCAACGTGGATGTCCCCCATTACAACATCCCCTTTTCCATGCTTCACGAACTGGCCCACTACAAGGGCTTTATGCGGGAGGACGAGGCCAACTTCATCGCTTATCTGGGATGCAGAGAGTCAGACGACCCCGCCTTTGTCTACTCAGGATCGGTGCTGGCCCTCATCCACAGCGGCAATGCACTTTATCAAGTGGACCCGGAACGGTACTTTGACCTTTCCGCCCAGCTTACGGAAGGCATCCTCCGGGATTTTGCCATCAGCAGCGCTTACTGGCAGCAGTTTGAAGGCCCGGTGGCCGAGATGGCTGGAAAAATGAACGACAGCTACCTTAAAGCCAACCGCCAAGTGGAGGGCATTCAAAGCTACGGCCGAATGGTGGATCTGCTGCTGGCGGATTACAGGGACCGTCACGAAGCCCAGTGACTGCCAGAGGTGCTAGGGGTACCAGTCCCTTGCGATGTGGCTTCCGGCCCCGCATCGCCAAATAACTAATCAGATAGACGCAAAAATCCCCCGGATTTCCGGGGGATTTTTTATGGCGGTTAAGCCTTAGGCATTGATCTTGATAACAACGCCGGAACCAACGGTACGGCCGCCTTCGCGGATAGCAAAGCGCAGACCTTCTTCGATGGCGATGGGGGTGATCAGCTCAACATCCATCTCAACGTTGTCGCCAGGCATGCACATTTCCACGCCTTCGGGCAGGGTGACCACACCGGTTACGTCGGTGGTGCGGAAGAAAAACTGGGGACGGTAGTTGTTAAAGAAAGGGGTGTGGCGTCCGCCTTCGCTCTGCTTCAGGACGTAAACCTGGCCGCGAAACTTGGTGTGGGGTTTGATGGAACCGGGCTTGGCCAGAACCTGACCGCGCTGAATGTCGGTGCGCTGTACACCACGGAGCAGGGCGCCAATATTGTCGCCGGCCTCAGCGTAATCAAGGATCTTACGGAACATTTCAACACCGGTAACCACGCTCTTGCGGGACTCGTCAGACAAACCAACCAGCTCAACTTCCTCGCCGGTCTTGATCTGGCCGCGCTCAACTCTACCGGTAGCCACGGTGCCGCGGCCGGTGATGGTGAACACGTCTTCAACAGGCATCAGGAAAGGCAGGTCGGATTTGCGCTCGGGAGTGGGGATATACTCGTCAACAGCAGCCATCAGCTTAAGGATGGGCT
>CALCSA010000173.1 GCA_937894185.1 uncultured Clostridia bacterium
TCATCAAAGTGATCGGGGAGTAGAAGCGGCTACGAGTGGGAGCCTGACCCCATTCCCCCCGCACACATACCGAGGCGCGAAGGCTTTCACCTTCGCGCCTTTTATCGTTTCCGGCAGCATCCGGCCCACGAAAAAGCCACATTCAAGGGGGTCTTCCCCGCCCATCATCCACACATAATTTTATACAATTTGCAGGGAAATGTCAATGGAAGAACCCCAGTGGCGTTGCCGGGCCGGGGCCGTTTATCCCAATTCAGCGGGGGTTGGGTTTACCCTGCCGGACCATTCCCAGCACAATCTCCGCGGAGTTGCGGGCGGCCTGCTCCACAAAGCTCTCGAAGGAAAGCTGAGCCTCCTGAGCCGCGTCGTCGGAAAGGGAGCGGATCACCAAAAAGGGTGTGTCGCTCATATAGGCCACCTGAGCCACCGCCGCCCCTTCCATTTCCACGCAGAGGGGGTCGCAGCGGCGGACGATGTCCGCCTTGACGGAGGGGTCCTCCACAAAAATATCCCCGGTGGCAATGCGGCCCACCTTGTGGCGGAAGCTTCGGTGCTCCATTTGGGAGATTGCCTGCTCCGCCAGCTCCAGCAGTTTGGGGTCGGCGGCAAACCGATGGCAGAAGGGGTGGAAGTTGGCAAGGAAATCCCCCTGCACATCGTGGAACAAAAGCTCCTGACCCAACACCACATCCAGAACGGAAAGTTCCCCGCAGGTGGAGCCCGCCACCCCGATATTGACTACCACTTTGGCCCCCAGCTCCCGGATGAGGGTGGAGGTGCAGACCGCCGCGTTGATGGTTCCCACGCTGCAACAAACCGCCGCCACCGGGACTGTGTCAATCTTGCCGATATAGAACTTCATCCCGTAAGCGGTGACGGTTTTTTCCACCTCCATCGCCCCAAGGATGCGGCTCAATTCGGCGTCTAAGGCGGCAATAATCCCCCACATCATGCTATTCACCCTCCTGTTTGCTTGGCCCCGGTTCCCCGGCAAAGGGTACCGGAATGGAAAAGCTCCTGCCTTTGAGGTATTCCAGCGGGCCTGCCGAAGTGGTAAAGGCAAAGGTAATCTTGTAGGCCCACAGAGCCTGACGGTTGCCCAGCCGGGCGTTTTCCCGGCTGTTGCCGTATTTGGCATCCCCCCACAAGGGGTGGCCCATGGCCGCCATCTGGGCCCTGATCTGGTGGGTGCGCCCGGTGAGAAGCTCCACCTCCAGCAGGCTCTTGTTCCCCCGGGTTTCCAGCACCCGGTAGCGGGTCAGAGCGATTTTGGCTCCCGGCACCGGCTTTTTGGAGATGGTCACCGTATTGGCGGCGGCATCCTTTACATGGTAGCCCTTGAGGGTTCCCGATTTCTGCTCCGGGCAGCCGTGGACGATGCAAAGATAGTACTTTTCCACCTCTCGCAGGCGAATTTTCTCGCTGAGAATCTGCAGCGCCTCAAAGGTTTTGGCGGCGATGACAATCCCCCCGGTATTCCGGTCGATTCGGTTGCAAAGCGCCGGGGTGAAGGAGTGCTCTTCCCGGGGATTCCACTCCCCTTTCCGGTAGAGGTAGTGGAGAATCCGCGCGATGAGGGTATCCTCTGCCCGGGAATCATCCTCGTGGACCAAAAGGCCCTGCGGCTTGTTGCAGAGGAGAATCTGCTCGTCCTCATAGACCACTTCCACTACCGGGGGAGCAGCCAGAAAGGGCAGGGATTCCTCGGTGTCCAGCACGTCGTCGGGGAGGTAAACCCTCACCGTATCCCCTGCCCCAAGCTTGTCCCCCGGCTGGCACCGGGCCCCGTTAATCTTGATATCCTTTTGACGAATGGCCCGGTAGAGCAGGGAGGCGGGCAAGCGGGGAGCTGCCTTGCGCAAAAATTTATCCAGCCGCTGGCCGGCATCGTTGGGCCCAATGAGATAACTTTTCAGGTTGGATCTTCCTTCCCGTTTGCAAAGGTTATAAAATCATGTATAATATCAGTATATCAACGAATTTTGCGGGAGCATCTATGAAGGAACTGGATAAAAATACGATTCACGCAGGGCATCGGGCCAGAATCAAGGAGGAGTTCCGCAAGCAGGGGCTGGAGCATTTTCCCAGTCACAAAGTGCTGGAACTTCTGCTGTTTTACACCATGCGCCGGGGGGATACCAACCCTACGGCTCATCGCCTGATGGACCGGTTCGGCTCCCTTTCCGGGGTGTTGGACGCACCCATTGAGCTGCTGCAGGAGGTGGAGGGGGTGGGGCTGGAATCCGCCACCCTCCTCAAGCTGATGCCCGCCCTGCTGCGAGCCTATCTGGACGATAAAGTAGACGCCAAAAACATGCTCAAAAGCTGCGACGACGCCAAAGAATACGTCCGCCACAAGTTTTTGGGAGAAGAGCAGGAGCGCATCCTGCTGGTTTGTCTGGCTGCCAACGGCAAGATAATCCACTCCTCTTGGGTTTCTCAGGGAACCCGCCGCACCGTGGAGCTTTCTCCCGCCGCGGTGGTGCGGACCGCTTTGCGCTGCGGTGCCGTCAAGGCGCTGCTGGCCCACAATCATCCCGATGGCTTGTGCAACCCTTCCAGCCGGGATTTAAGAACCACCAGCATCCTCTTTGACGAGCTGGCCCGGGTGGGGGTGGAGCTGGTAGATCATATTATCACCGCGCCCGGCGGAGTGTATTCCATGGTGGAGCACGGCATGTTCCCCGCCCATAGAAATGAAATCTAACCTTCACTTTACCATATTTCCCGCAGCGGCACAATAGCGGGCGAACTTTATGAGATGGCGGCGATTAATATGAAAAAAATATTTTTGCCGGCGGCAGGGCTAATTCCCTTTGCCTTGGGCTTTGGGATGAACGCCCGGATGATGGCAAATATGGATTTAGTGCTGCCCTACCGTCTGATTGGCGCTGTCTGGCTGCTGTTTTGGGGCCTTGTGGGATATGGCGCGAAGTATTTTGCCGGTTCCGCCAGAAGCTCTGCCTTGCTGGCTCACCTGATCCCCGGCGCTGTGCTGTTGTGCCTGCTGTATCAGGAGCTGGTGTTGGGGCGGTATTGGTTTAATCTTCTTGGAGTGGCCACTCAGTTTTATTATCTGCCTCTGCTCAACCTCGCCTTTGGGCTGGAAAATTTTCTGTTTGCCCTGACCGGCGGATGGGTTCACCGCATGTGGTACAGCTACCTGATTGCCTTTGGGCTGATGTGGGCCGCCTTCTATCTCGGGAGCCGACTGAGAGCCCACCGCACAACATAAGCCGACTTCCCATGTTCTCGGCAAGGGACCTGCCGCAGCAAACAACCCGACAGCCTTGGCTGCCGGGTTGTTTTAACGTTACTACTTCTTATAATCCATCAGGCTGCCCCCGGAGGAATGGGCTTTGCCCAGATAATCCAGCACCTTTTGCTGGGCATTGGCACTGGCCACATCCTTGTGGGCGGACGCCTTGTGCTCCTCCAGAGCCTTTGCCACCACACGGTCCATGGTCAGCATTTTGGCCACCAGCTCCCGGGCGGAGGCATCCTGTTCGAAGGCTGCCTTCTCCTTGGGATGAGTTAGAGCCAGAGCATCGTATTCATCCATCAGGGACTGGCGTTTTTCCACACACTCGATCAGGCAATCGGGATTGTGCCGCTGTTCGGCCATTTGATTGGTGAGCCGGTACAGTTCATCCAGAATGGTGGCAAATCCAAGGGAGGGCTGGGGGCTCATACCGCTTTAACCCCCACTCCCGGCTGATTGCACCGGCTGAGCTTTTCCGCTTGAGTGAAGGAATCCCGCAGTTCCTTTAGCAAAGGAACCAGCTCATTGAGAATATTCACGTTTTTTTCCAGATTGGCCTTGCGGATTTGCTGGGCAAAAAAGATGTAGAAGTTATGCAGCTCCCCCGAAATAGGATACCGCATATCCAGAGAAGAATCCAACGTGGAGACGATGGTTTGAGATTTCATCAAACTTTCGTTGGCGGCGGCCAGGTCTTTTTTCTCAATGTGGATGACCGCCAGACGGCATTGTTTAATCAGCTCATCAAAGAGCTTTACCAGCAGCTCACCGGGAGCCATCGTGGAAAGAGACTGTTCCTTGTACTGTGCGTACGCGTTGGTTAGCATGCTTTTCACCTCTTGTTTTGATGTCCGGTCAGCTGCCGAAGTCCTGAAGCCAGCCGCTTTGGGTGTTCATGCGGGAAATGGCGGTCTCCAAAGCGGAAAAGCGCTTCCAGTACCGGTTGTATTCATTTTCCAATCGGATTTTTAGCAGGCTGATCTGCCGCTCCACAGTGTCCAGTTGACGGCTCAGGGTGCTCTCGTTGTTGCCGGTGGAATAGTCGGTTCCGGCCAGCGCCACCAGTGAGCCCTGATTGGTAGAACTGGTGCGCACGGCGTTTTCGATCACTTCGTCCAGCCGGTTGGCGACGCCGTCGGTGGAATGGGTAAACAGCTCCCGCACCGCGTCGGGGTTGGTGTTCAGCATCTCCCGCAGCTTCTTTTCCCCTGCCTCGGTCATCTCCAGCCGGCCGTTGTTGGCATAGCTGGCGGAGCTGTAGCTCTCGGTGGTGATGCCGATGTCATACAGGGAAATGCCGGCGGATTCCACTTTTTCGTAGAGAACGCCCCGCAGCTGCCCCAGAATGCCGCGCAAGGTGGAATCGTTCCGCAGCAGTCCTTTTTTGGCCTCTGTTTCCCAAGTCTTGATCTGCTCCTCGGACATTTCGGCCCTTTGCTCATCGGTCAAAGGTTCATAGCCGGCAGTGGCCTTTTCCTTGGTGATGCCGTCAATGGCATCGATGAGCAGGTTATATTCTTCAATAAAGGTTTTGATTTTATCCACCACATCATCGGGGTCGGTGGTGACGTTGATGGTGATGGGGCCATCCAGATTTTCTCCGGTGACGGGGTCGAATTTAGAGGCTGCTTTGACGTCAAAGTCCACTCCGTTGACGGTAAAGGTGTTGGTGGTGCTGACCACCTCCTGCCCACCCACCACAATGATGGCGTTTTGGCCTTTTCCCGCAGCCAGCGCACCGTCGTAACCACTGCTCCCCGCCTCGGTCTGAAAGCTCTTTTGCCCGAAGAGAGTCTCAAGGGCATTGCCGGAAACATCTTGAAACTCCAAATCCAGTGCGCCGCCGTCCAGGGTAAGCTGCCCCGTTTTGAAGCTAGCTACATCCCGGCCCACCGTCTCGTTGATTTTGTTGATCAAATTGTACAGCGTG
>CALCSA010000174.1 GCA_937894185.1 uncultured Clostridia bacterium
AGGTTTCCATTCCCTTACCGCTCGTCGTCCTCGTTCCTCGGACTCCTCGCGGGGGTTACGGTAAACAGCTTCTTCGCAGCCACGTTCCCAAGGATTGATGCCGCTAAGGAATACAACCCTTTAACAAACATCAAACAGGAGTGGTGCTATTGGCTCTACTGATACGGAACGCGGGGTTACAAAGGGGTGTCAAACCCCTTTGAGAGGGGTTTGGGGAAACTCCCCCAACGGGAGTACAGAGGGCAGAGCCCTCTGGCGTGTTTTGCCTCCTTTTGCACGAGCAAAAGGAGGGGCCCTGCCCCGGCCCGAGGGGCAATGAACGCCGCGATGTTTTTTGCGGAAAAAGAGCCACCTCTGGCTTATGGAGCAAATCCCCGCCGTGGCCTTAGCGGCAAAAGGTAACGCCGCGATGTTTTTTGCGGAAAAAGAGCCACCTTCAGCATCGGAACAATCCACCGCTTCGGGAAAGCCTCCATCCGGCCCCCGGGCGACGGATGGCCAAGCCGCTTTGCGGTTATTATACCACGGGTCGAATCTTGTCTCAAGCAAAAGCCTGTAAACTTACTTTTCCGGCAAGCTCTTAAAGCTGGCTGACAGCGCTTGTTTTAAGAGAAAAAACCACTTGTAAACAATTTATGAAAGCTCTTGACAAACAATGGGAAACGTTATAAAATGTATCTAGCACTCGGGGGTTAAGAGTGCTAACACCTTTTAAAAACCGCATAATACCGGGCCTTTTACCAGAAAGGGGGAGCGACCGGTGAAGTTGAGCGAAAGAAAAAAGGCTATTTTGGCAGCCATTGTGGAAACCTATATCCAAACCGGCGAGCCGGTGGGTTCCAAACTGCTGGCCACCAAGCTGGGCTTTCAGGTTTCTCCGGCCACCATTCGCAGCGACATGGCGTGGCTGTTTGAGATGGGATATTTGGAGCAGCCCCACACTTCGGCGGGGCGTGTACCCAGCCACTTGGGCTTTCGGGAGTATATCGACTCTTTGATGCGGTGCAAACCTCTGACACAGGACGAGCGCCGGGAAATAGATTCTCTCTTTAATGTGCGCAACCCCGACCCTGACAAACTGCTGGAAGACGCCGCGGAGGCTCTTTCCGACTACACCCATTGCGCCACCGTCACCTCCAGCATTACGCCAAAAACCGTGCGAATTCGCCGAATTAAACTGATTGCCGCAGGCCGGAACACCGTTGTGATTCTGATGATTGCCTCCAACGGCGTCATCCGCAACAAAGTTTGCCGGATGGATTTTCAGGTCACCGACCAGCTGGTGGAATTTTTCAACAAGTTTGCCAATGCTCGCTTGAGCGGCATGAACATCGCCACCGTGTCTACCAGCTACATCAACTCTCTCTCCATTGTGTTGGGGGAATATTCCAGAATCTTCACCCCGCTGCTGGTGGCGATTTTTGAACTTTGTAAGGAGATCAACGACGGCCAGTATTATCTCAGTGGCGGCACCAAGCTACTGGAATACAACGAGCTGAACATTCTGGTGCGGGATCTTCTGACCATGCTGGAAAAACGGGACACCTTGCAGTCCCTGTTTACCTTGGAAGGAGACGACTTCCGGGTGATTATCGGCAAGGAAAACCAATCCATGGAGCTGGCGGACTCCTCAGTGGTGATGACGCAATATAATGTAGGCGGCGAGCCTGCCGGTACGGTGGGACTCATTGGTCCGGTGCGAATCGATTACGCCAAGATTATTCCTCATCTGGAATACTTCGCCAAAACCTTGGGAGACCTGCTCACCGATACCTTTGAACTGCATCAATAAAACACAGGGAGAGGACAAGGACAAGTGGGAAAAGAGACACGTAACAAAGCGCCAAGGCAGGAGCATGAACTGGAACCGGAAATTCCTGTGGAGCAGGAAGAGGTTCAGGATCAGGATACCGGACAGCCGGGGGAAGAATCCTCCGAGCCGCCCAAAAGTGAGCAGGAGCTTCTGCAGGAAAAATACGATCAGCTTCAGGACCAGCATTTGCGGTTGATGGCGGAGTACGACAATTACCGCAAGCGCACGCAAAAAGAAAAGGACGACATCTATCAGGCTGCCACGGCGGCCGCCCTGCAAAAGATACTGCCCATGCAGGATAACTTTGACCGAGCCGGTGCCTTTGAATGCCATACCGAGGAGTTTGCCAAGGGCTTTGCCCTTATCGAAAAGGGCTTTGCCGAGCTTCTATCCTCCTTTGGGGTGGAAGCCTTCGGGGAAGCGGGAGAACCCTTCGACCCGGAACTGCACCACGCCGTCATGCATATTGAGGACGAAAGCCTTGGGGAAAACGTCATCGCCCAAGTGCTGCAAAAGGGTTACCGAATGGGAGATAAGGTTCTGCGCTACGCCATGGTGCAGACAGCCAACTAACCGACAAACCGGGGCGTATGCCCCTCTTAATAGAATAAAATCCACATCTCGATCAGGAGGAAAACATTATGGGAAAGATTATAGGCATTGACCTTGGAACAACCAACTCTTGCGTCGCTGTTATGGAAGGCGGCGAAACCGTCGTCATCCCCAACGCCGAGGGTGCTCGCACCACTGCTTCGGTGGTGGCCTTTAATAAGGAAGGGGAGCGCATGGTGGGTCAGGTGGCAAAACGTCAGGCTGTCACCAACCCCGACCGCACCGTCATGAGCATCAAGCGCAAAATGGGCACCGACTACCATGTAAAAATTGACGATAAAACCTATACCCCTCAGCAGATTTCCGCTATGGTACTGCAAAAGCTCAAGGCCGATGCCGAGGCTTATCTGGGTCACCCCGTCACCGAGGCGGTTATCACCACCCCCGCCTACTTTACCGATGCCCAGCGTCAGGCTACCAAGGACGCAGGCCGCATTGCCGGGCTGGATGTCAAGCGGATTATCAACGAGCCCACCGCTGCGGCTCTGGCCTACGGTATGGACAAAGAGCAGGACCAGAAGGTGATGGTTTACGACTTGGGCGGCGGAACCTTCGACGTTTCCGTCATCGAGATGGGAGACGGCGTGCAGGAAGTTCTGGCTACCGCCGGCAACAACAAACTGGGCGGCGACGACTTTGACGAGCGTATCATCGGCTATCTGGCCGACGAGTTCAAAAAAGACAGCGGCATCGACCTTAGAAACGACAAGATGGCTATGCAGCGTCTGAAGGAAGCTGCCGAAAAAGCCAAGATCGAGCTTTCCGGCATGACCAGTGCCAACGTCAATCTGCCCTTTATCACTGCCGATGCTTCCGGCCCCAAGCATCTAGATGTTTCCATCACCCGGGCCAAGTTCAACGAGCTCACCGCCGATCTGGTGGACGCCACCATGGGCCCCGTCCGTCAGGCCTTGAGTGACGCCGGCCTCAAGCCCTCCGATATTCAGAGGGTGCTGCTGGTAGGCGGTTCCTCCCGGATTCCCGCCGTACAGGATGCGGTGAAGGATTTTATTGGCAAGGAGCCCTTTAAGGGCATCAACCCCGACGAGTGTGTCGCTATCGGCGCAGCCATTCAGGGCGGCGTACTGGGCGGCGATGTCAAGGGTCTGCTGCTGTTGGACGTCACCCCTCTGTCTCTGGGTCTGGAAACTCTGGGCGGAGTCTTTACCAAGATCATCGACCGCAACACCACCATCCCCACCAAAAAGAGCCAAATCTTTTCCACCGCCGCCGATGGCCAAACCTCGGTAGAGGTTCACGTCCTGCAGGGTGAGCGTGAGATGGCTGCCGGAAACAAAACTCTGGGCCGCTTCCATCTGGACAACATTCCTCCCGCACCCCGGGGCACTCCTCAGATTGAGGTTGCCTTTGACCTGGACGCCAACGGAATCGTCAATGTCTCCGCTAAGGATTTGGGTACCGGTAAGGAGCAGCACATCACCATCACCAGCTCCACCAACATGAACAAGGACGATATTGACAAGGCGATCCGGGAGGCGGAGCAGTATGCCGCCGAGGACAAAAAACGTCGGGAAGAGGCCGACACCCGCAACAACGCCGATCAGGCGGTCTTCCAGACGGAAAAGCTGATTTCCGATTCCGGTGATAAGATTGCCGAGGACGATAAGCAGCGCCTGACCGAGAAGAAGGACGTTCTCAAGGAAGCCCTTAAGGGCAGCGATCTGGAACTGATCAAAAAGGGTCAGGAGGAGCTGCAAAAGGTGCTTTACGAGGTAAGCGGCAAGATGTACGAGGCTCAGGCCGCCCAGCAGCCTGAGGGCGGCGCAGGCGCTCCTCCCAATGACGACGGAGTGGTGGACGCCGAGTATAAGGAAGTTGACAACGACTAAAAAACCCTTTATGATGGAACAGGCCACGCCGGGCAGAATAAGCTGTCCGGCGTGGTTCATGGGAAACCTTCCGGGAAAACCTGCATAGAATCATAATAACAGCAGAACAGACGGACATAGTTTCGGCGCGGGGGGAGCGTTTCCCCGGAGCAGCTACCGTTATCCCGGCAAGGCGGCACACTCTGCGCCGGAACCTTTTGTTTTTTCCGGGTACACAAGCAGCAACTCACTCCGCCGGTTTGATTCCGGTACCCAGTACTACGAGAGATGGTGGTAAATTTGCCAGAAAAAAGAGACTACTATGAAGTTTTGGGTGTGCAAAAAGGTGCGTCGGAAGATGAGATCAAAAAGGCATACCGAAAGCTTGCAAAACAATACCACCCGGACGTAAATCCCGATGATAAAACCGCCGAAGCCAAATTTAAAGAGGTGGGAGAGGCCTACGAGGTTCTTTCCGACGCTCAGAAGAAGAGCCGCTACGATCAGTTTGGTCACGCAGGGGTGGACCCCAGCTATGGAGCAGGTGGCGGAGCGGGCTTTAGCGGATTTTCCGGAGGCTTTGGCTTCGAGGATTTGGGGGATATTTTCGACAGCTTTTTTGGCGGCGGGTTTGGAGGCTCCACCCGCACCCGCAACCCCAACGCCCCCATCAAGGGGGCGGACATTCGCATCAACATGCCTCTGGACTTTATGGAGGCGGTTAAAGGCGTCAAAAAGACCATATCCATATCCCGCCAGCAAACCTGCCACACCTGCCGTGGCTCGGGAGCGGCCGAGGGCACCAGTCCCGAAACCTGCTCCGAATGCGGAGGCTCCGGTCAGGTCAAGGTGAGCCAGCGCACCCCCTTTGGAGTGGTGCAGTCGGCCAGAGCCTGTTCCCGCTGCGGCGGCAGGGGCAGCGTCATCAAGGACCCCTGCAAAACCTGCGGCGGCAAGGGGCGGGAAAGGGCCAACAAAACGCTGGAGGTCAGCGTTCCCGCCGGAATTGACGACGGCCAAAGCTTTGTGCTGCGGGGTGAGGGAGACCATGGCCTGAATAACGGCCCCGCCGGAGATTGCGTGGTGACGGTGAGCGTCCGCCCCGATCCCATTTTCGAGCGGGACGGCTTTGATATTTGGTGCGAGATTCCCCTCACCTACGCCCAGGCTACCTTGGGGGATGAGATTGTGGTTCCTACGGTGGACGGCAAGGTGAGCTACAGCGTGCCCGAGGGAACCCAGCCCGGTGTGGTGTTCCGCCTGCGCAACAAGGGAGTTCCCTACATCAACGGCCGGGGTCGGGGAGATCAATACGTTCGGGTTCTGCTGGAGGTTCCCCGCAATTTGTCGGGTAAGCAGAAGGAAGCCCTGAAAACCTTTGACAATCTGGTCAGTGATAAAAACTACGAAAAGCGCAAGAGCTTTTTTGATAAGATTAAAAACGCCATGGGCATCTAATAAAACAGGGCACAGCAGCATTGGTCTGCCGTGCCCTGTTTTATGCCTTTTACAGAGTATTCATTTGGAGAGAGGATATGCGTTGTATATGCAAATTCACATTCATCCAAATAATTAATTTTTGCAATTTTAAATCTGTAAGCAATCTTAGAAAAAGGCTATAGTGATCGCAAAAATTTGAAATAGACATGATGGCGAATATGTAGATTTTCTGTATATTTTAACAATTTGAGCAAATTTCGAGTTGAATATAATCTCCGATTGCGCTATAATATACAGGTTGGAAGCAAACAGGAAGCTAAATTTCAAATAAAATCTTGCGCGATCTGCTGCCCCGGCAGCGATCCGGAATACCTTCTCAGCGTCAGGGGTGCACAGCTTTACTCAGCCTGTGAGCCGTGATGATCAATCAGATAGCCAGTTGATTACAGGTAAAAGGACCTCCGGAAAATCTAAAGCAGGTTTTCAGGAGGCCTTTTCATTTTACATCTTGTTGCAGAAACAAGCCCGGCACAATGGGTAAGTTGCATCTGAAAGGTTGGCAGATGCGTTTCAGATCAGCGGGGAAATCCATCGGAAGCAGGCAGAGATATTCTGACGGACAGGGGGCTACTTACAGGGAGTATTCCCGGCGGTGGTGAAAAACACCCCACTGTGCAGAAAAAATGCGCACCTCATCGGATGTAAAATGCACTATCCGCATCCGGTTCAAAGCTGGTGGTTGGAGTGCAGGGGGGGAAGCCGCCCTGCTAAGGGCAAACAAAATGCGCTCTCAGCACAAAGCCAAGAGCGCCAGTTATGTCCAGCCCAAAGCTGGTTGGTCGAGGCGACAGGACTCGAACCTGCGGCTTCTACGTCCCGAACGTAGCACTCTACCAAACTGAGCTACGCCTCGACAGCCTTTACAATGTAACACAAAGGGGCTGTCTTTGTCAATATCCTAAGGGGATTTCTTAGGGCTAAAATGAAAAGCATCCCGCTTTTAGATCACTCTCGTTGCTTCCAACTTTGGCAAAAAGAACATCTTTAATATTTATAAACAATTTTGTTTCAAATTGAGGAATCAAATTGCCATAAACATCAAAAGGTGATATACTTGCCATAATAATCAAACAAGGGAGGAATGAAATGGTTACTTTCGACAATGTAACGAAATCGTTTTCCAGCCACACCGTTATTTCCGATCTAAGCCTTGAGATTCCACGGGGCCAATTTACCGTACTGATAGGACCCAGTGGCTGCGGAAAAACAACATCACTTAAAATGATCAACCGCCTGATAGACCCCACCAAGGGCAGCATCTTTGTAGATGGTCAGGACATCACCAAGGTCAGCCCGGTGGATTTGCGCCGCCAGATCGGCTACGTCATCCAACAAATAGGCCTGTTCCCCAATATGACCATCGAGCAGAATATTGAAGTGGTGCCCCGGCTGCTCAAGTGGCCCAAGGAAAAGCGCCACCAGCGGACCCGGGAACTGCTGGAGATGGTGGGGATGGACCCCAAG
>CALCSA010000175.1 GCA_937894185.1 uncultured Clostridia bacterium
GGCATAAGGCTGACGCCTATGGCGGTTTTTTAGAGAAGTGAGGTGCAAAATTTGCCGTCAAGACGGTTGTTTTGGCTTGTGAATACAGGGTCTTAACACCTCTTATGGGGAGCGGACTGCGTCCCCACTGGCAAGATGCCACGGGTACACTTTTAAAATAAGCAAGGGAGAAGAAAGAATGAATCTCAGCATGAAATGGCTTTCGGATTATGTGGACCTCAATATTCCCATCAAACAGTTTGCCGCCGACATGACCATGAGCGGCTCCAAGGTGGAAAGCTACGAAACAGAGGGTGGACTCGTTTCCGGTGTGGTGGTAGGCAAGGTGCTGGAGGTAACCAAGCATCCCAATGCCGATTCCTTGTATATCTGCCAGATTGATGTGGGGGGAGAAAAGCCTCTGCAAATCGTCACCGGAGCGGACAACGTGGTTCCCGGCGCCTATGTCCCCGTCTTTACCGACGGTTCTGTCACCGCCGAGGGCCAGAAGATCAAAAAGGGCAAGCTGCGGGGTGAAGTCAGCGAGGGGATGTTGGGCTCTTTGGAGGAACTGGGCCTGGCTCACGGGGACTTTCCCTACGCCAGAGAGGACGGCATCTTCCTGCTGGGTGAGGACTGCCCTGTAGAACAGTTGGGGCAGGACGCCCTGGAAGTGATTGGCCTCAACGACACCATGGTGGAGTTTGAAATCACCCCCAACCGCCCCGACTGTCTTTCGATCCGGGGATTGGCCCGAGAAGCCGCCGTCACCTACCATGTCCCCCTCAAGCTTCATGATCCGGTGGTCAAGGGCTGCGGCGGCAGCATTGACGATTACCTCAAGGTGCGGGTGGAAAATCAGGAGCTGTGCCTGCGCTACTCCGCCGCCGTGGTGAAAAACGTAAAGATCGGCCCCTCCCCCCGTTGGATGCGGGAGCGGCTGCGGGCCTGCGGCGTTCGGCCTATCAGCAACATTGTGGACATCACCAACTATGTGATGCTGGAATACGGCCAGCCCATGCATGCCTTTGATCTGGTGCACGTCAAGGGCAACCAAATTGTGGTGCGCAACGCCGCCCCCGGGGAGAAAATCACCACCTTGGACGGGGTGGAGCGCGCCCTTTCCTCCGAGATGCTGGTGATCGCCGACGAAAGCGCTCCTTCCGCCGTGGCGGGAGTGATGGGCGGCGAGTTTTCCGGCGTTTACGAAACCACCCAAACGATAGTCTTTGAATCCGCCTGCTTCTTCGGGCCGTCGGTGAGAACCACCTCCAAGCAGCTGGGACTGCGGACCGAAAGCTCCTCCCGCTTTGAAAAGGGTCAGGACCCGGAAAACTGCATCCCCGCCCTCAAACGGGCCTGTGAACTGGTAGAGCTGCTGGGCGCCGGAGAAGTGGTGGATGGCATCGTGGACATTGCCGCTCCCCCAAAACCTCCCGTCACTCAAAAGCTGGATGCCACATGGATCAGCGAATTCCTTGGGGTGGAGATTCCCCGGGAGAAGATGGCGAGCTGGCTGGAGGCTCTGGGCTTTGTCATTCAAGGAGACAGTGTGACAGCCCCCAGCTGGCGGCGGGATGTCACCTGCCAGCACGATCTGGCGGAGGAGGTGGCCCGCTTCTGGGGATACGACAACATCCCTTCCACCATTATTCATGGGGAGGCCAAGGCCCGCCCCACCGAGGAGCAGCGCTTTGTGCGGGGCATTCATCAGGCTCTGCTGGCTCAGGGCCTCAACGAAATCATCACCTACTCCTTTATTTCCCCCAAGAGCTACGATCAGATTCTGCTGCCGGAGGATTCCCCCCTGCGCCGTTCGGTGGTTATCCTCAATCCCTTGGGAGAGGACACCGGCGTCATGCGCACCACCGCTCTGCCCTCCATGCTGGACGCTCTGGCCAGAAACTACCGGGCCAGAAGCGAAAGCGCCCGGCTGTACGAGCTGGCCACCGAGTACCTTCCCACTGAGGAGGGCAAGCTCCCCGACGAGCTGCAAACAATCGTCATCGGTCTCTATGGGCCGGAGGAGGACTTCTTTACCCTCAAGGGCGCGGTGGAGGCTCTGCTGGAGCAGGCAAGAGTGTCCGATTGGGAGACCTACCCGGTGAAGGACAACCCTCTCTTCCACCCGGGACGCTGCGCCCGTCTGCAGGCCGGAGATGTGACGCTGGGCCTTATCGGGCAGGTGCATCCTGCGGTGGCGGACAACTACAAGGTGGATGTTCCCCTGTACCTTGCCCATATCGATCTGGCGGCTCTGCTGGAAAAAACCGGCGGCTCCCCTGTTTATACGCCTCTGCCTCGCTTCCCTGCTTCCACCCGGGATTTAGCCCTGGTCTGTGACGAAGAAATGAGCAACGCCCAGATCACCACCACCATGAAAAAGGCCATGGGCAAGATGCTGGCCGATTGGCAGCTCTTTGACGTCTACCGCTCGGAGCGGCTGGGAGAAGGCAAGAAGAGCCTTGCCTACGCTTTGACCCTGCGGGCTGAAGACCGCACCCTCACCGATGAGGAGTGTGACAAGGCGGTGGCCAAGGCCCTTAAAGCCTTGGAGGAAATTGGGGTATTCCTGCGGAAGTAAAAATATGGTATTATACTTTTATCCGATCTCTGTGCCGTAACCAAGGCTGGCCGTGGGAGATA
>CALCSA010000176.1 GCA_937894185.1 uncultured Clostridia bacterium
GGGATGCCCCGGCCCAAGAGGCCCAAGGGGATGCCCTGGCCCGATGGGACCAATGGGTTGTCCTGGGCCAAAAGGCCCTCCCGGACCAATAGGATGCCCCGGTCCCAGAGGATGTCCTGGTCCGATGGGTCCTACTGCTCCGCTTATTTATGCACAACTTTTGCGGAAGCGTTACGATACAGCTCCCTGCCCTACGAGGGTAAGGTCATTGCGGTTATTTTCGATGAAGTCAACCACCCGCTTAAACTCGTCGGCAAAGGTGAAATCTATGGTGAGCTGCCCATCTGCATGGACATAGATGGTATCAATCAGCTCCACCACAATCCCGCGGCTGAGCTCCTTGATGTTTTGATGCTTTAAGAATGTGGTGAGATAGGGATCCTCTGCATTTACACCATTTGCCAAGGTGCTGATTTCGTCTTTAATGTTCTCCACCGCCGCCTTTAGCATGGCTGATTTTTCATCGAACTCCGCCTTCATGTTGCGGTAATCCTCTTTGGTGATATCGCCGCTCTTCCAGTCCATGTACAAACTGCTGATGGCCTTGACGACCTGATCCAACTCCTCCTGGCGGAGTTTGAGCATCGCATCCAGGCGATTGGATTGGGTTTTTACAACGGGGCGTTCATGAATGGTATCCAGTGTGTTGCTCAAGGACTGAACCAAATCAATCTGCAAGTGGATGGCATCATAAACCGCCTTTGCGATTTTATCCTCGCGAATAGAGCGCTTGATGCAAGCGCCCGCCCCCTTGTCAACGACCGTTCTGCAATGGTAGTAGACAAACTGCTTGGAGGTCTTGCGCCGCATGGCTTTTTTGCAGTCAGAGCAGCGCAGCATACCAGAAAAGAGATAGTTTTTCGTTTTGCCCGGCGCAGTCCGCGTATCGCGGGAATGAAGCGATTGTGCTTGCAGGAATAATTCCTCGCTGATTATGGCCTCATGGGTATTTGGCACAACGTACCATTCACTCTCATCTGTCTTGATCTGTGTATGAACCTTATAGCTGATGACCCGTTGCCGCCCCTGCACCATGTTGCCGATGTACATTTCGTTTTTCAGAATGCCCAGCACATTGTTTGCGGACCACAGCCCGTCATTGACCTTCGAGTTGGGATTTTGATACTTGAGCCTTTGCACCTTCTGCTTATAGGCGGTCGGGTTTGGAGTCCCCAGCTCATTGAGCTTGACGGCGATGCCCCGCTTGCTCATGCCATCCACCACAAACCAGTGAAAAATATCCCGAACGATTCCGGCCACCGCTTCATCCACCAACAGGCTGTTTTTATCCTGTGGATCTTTGATGTACCCATAAGGGGCAAATGCGCCGATGAACTCGCCGCGTCTGCGCTTGGCGTCAAAGGTTCTGCGGATATCTGCCGAGGTTTTGGCGGCAAAGCGGTCATTCATCAGGCCGTTGATGGGGATTTCCATCCCCCCCGTAATGGCATCCGGATCATGATAGCTATCCACAAAGGGATTGCCACTGGAGATAAAGCGCACGCCCAAGCGGGGAAAGATCTGCTCCAAATACCGCCCTTGGTCGGCGTAGTTGCGGAATGCTCTGGACAACGTCTTGACCACAATGCAGTTAATTCTGCCGTCTTGAGCAAACTCCATCATCCGCTGAAAATCGTCCCGGGTGTCGTCGGTGCCGGTTAATCCATCGTCCGTAAAATATTCGACAACGGTGTAGTGCTCTTCGCGGAAGTAATCCTCGACCCACTCGGTCAGGATTTTGTCCTGCTCCACAATGCTTCCGCTGGAATCGTTGGCGACGTTTTGCGGACCTTTCCGCTTGCCGCGCCGGTTTCCCGTCTGTTCTTCTTCCTTTTCTTTATCCTCCCGCGAAAGCCGGATGTAAATGCCCACATTCCAATGCTTTGCGGTTTCCGTACGAGTTGATTTGCGTACCCTTGCCATGCGCCCTCCTTCCCCCAATGATCACAGCTTCATGTTACCGTCATTCCCATGGTTTTACAACTCCAATGTCGAAAAAACCATGGGGCAAACGGTAGAAATTCTGCCTCATGGATTGTTGTTTTTATAATGAAACCCTATCGTTGTTTTAACTGAGAAAAGTAGCTGATCAAAGAGTCGGACAGGGTTCTCCCTTCATTCAGGAAGCGTGTACGAACTGGCGTATCCCCGCTCATAAAGCAGTAGGGATTGCCTATTTGTTCCATCACCGAAAGCAACTTTTTCTCATGGGGCAGTTTTGGGGAAATGGAAACCGTACCCACATCGACCAAGGTGCTCGGATTTATTGTTGTGATATCCACCTGACTCATACCCAAAAGCGTTTGGCTGCTGATCATTCACACCCCTCCCTGCTAAAAGCATATGTTATGCCGCTTGTACAGAATGCCGCGAACAAGCCAAATTTCGCAAACGGTGTAAAGGTACACGCTCGCGCATATATGGAAGCAGCCCACCTACGAGAAGTAAGCGGGCTGCTTTTTGAATTGTAGAAACTTCTTCACAGAGGCTATGTCGGACGTGACCCGGCAAGGCGGCAAAGCAGTCAGAGTGCAGCCGTGATAGGCGGCACCTTCTCGCGCGCGGGAATCCAGAATGGCGCAAATGCCGGTATCGGTCTCAGAGCGGATCAGCCGCCCAAATCCTTGTTTTAGCTTGATCAGCAT